>JBJEAV010000473.1:0-5409 GCA_051869395.1 Prevotella sp. | reverse complement strand
AAGTGAATATTATAAAATAACTTAAACGATATGAATCGATTACTAACTATTATTGCTATGACGGCATTGGCATTGTTGTCTGTAGCACAAGAGCACGATTGGGAGAATCCTGCCGTGCTTGGCATCAACAAACTGCCTTATCACTCCACGCTCCAACTGCCTTCGCGCCAGGAAGAGTGCAAGGAGATTGTGTCGTTAGACGGACAGTGGCATTTCCGTTGGTCGCCCAATCCCGACGAACGACCTGTGGGCTTTGAGGCTGCCGACTACGACGTGAGCCGATGGGACAAGATAGCTGTGCCGGGCAATTGGCAGACACAGGGCTATGGAACTCCTATATATGTTAATATGGGTTATCCTTTCGTGCGCAATCGTCCTTACGTCACTGGTGAACCAGCAAAGGACTGGACGGCATACTCTAAAAGAAATCCTGTGGGTTCGTACGTCACCTTCTTCAACGTCACCGACGAGATGCTCTCACAAAACGTTATCCTGCATTTCGGTGGTGTGAAATCGGCAATGTATGTATGGGTCAACGGCAAGAGAGTGGGGTATAGCCAGAACTCCATGTCGCCTGCTGAGTTTGACATCACCAAATACCTGAACAAGGGCGAGAATCGCTTGGCGGTGGAGGTGTATCGTTGGAGCGATGGCAGCTATCTCGAATGTCAGGACATGTGGCGACTTAGCGGCATCTTCCGTTCGGTGCAACTGTGGGTGCGCCCGCTTGTGCATATCGCCGACTATAGGGTGAAGGCAGAGCCTAATGCCGACTATTCTAAAGCTTCGGTCAATGCCAATATAAAGATATGCAACGTGGGAGCTAAGTTGTCGAAAGGCATGGGCATCCGATTGAATATAGACGGGAAAAATGTTGAGGGCAAAGTGAAGGATATTGCAGTTGGAGACACCATTTCTGCTTTGCTTGAATACACCATCGACAATCCCCGGCTATGGTCGGCTGCCAAACCGAATCTCTATCCTTTCAGTATCGAGCTTCTTGACAGTAAAGGCAACGTCGCCGAACATTTCGACTATCATCTCGGTGTGAAGCGGGTGGAATGTGTGGGCGAGGTGTTTAAGATTAATGGCAAAAACGTGAAACTGCGCGGAGTGAACCGCCACGACCATCATCCCCGTACAGGCCGTTATGTGGATGACGCTACATACGAGAAAGACATCACACTGATGAAGCAGGCAAACATCAACTTCCTCCGCACCAGTCACTATCCCGATCGCGAGTATCTGTATGAACTCTGCGACCGTTATGGTATGTATGTCATGGACGAGGCAAACCAGGAGAGCCATGGCTATGGCTATGCCAACAAGGACATGGGCGAAGACCCTGCGTGGAAGGATGCTCATGTGGATAGGGCAACATCACTCGTAGAGCGCGACAAGAATCATCCTTGTGTCATACTCTGGAGCCTTGGAAATGAGGGTGGTGTAGGGCCGAACATTCAGGCTATGTACGACAAGGTGAAGAGCTTCGACTCGTCGTTCCTGCCATTCTATGACTGTAATTCCCGATATTCCTCACTCTTCGATGATGGTTATCTCTATCCTGAGGATATGAAAAAGAAGGCGCAGAAGATAACCGACAAACCGTTCATTGCCCGTGAATATGCCCATGCCATGGGCAATTCGATGGGCAATATGCAGGATTATATGGATGTTATCTATGGTGATTCATCTATCGCCGGTGCTGCAATATGGGATTGGGTTGACCAAGGTCTGGCGAAGCCAAAGGACGGCAGTAAGATGCGCATTTCGAGCAACCTCGAACTGCAAGACGACGAGTTCTGGGCTTACGGCGGAGACTTCGGCGACAAACCCAACGACGGCAACTTCTGTATCAACGGACTCATTGCTCCCGACCGCACACCGCATCCCCACTACTATGTGGTGAAACATGCCTATCAGCCCATTCATTTCTCTATGATTGACGGTAAGATAGTAAAGAAAAGTATGGACCCGACAGTCGATATTTCTGATTATGACTATGTCGCAGATACTACTATAGTGGATGGCGAGAAGATTATTACAGTGAAGGCTATGCTTAAAGACGACATGCCTTGGGCTAAGAAAGGTTTTGTGGTTGCATCAGAGCAGTTTGTCCTCGAACATTATCGTTTCCCTGAACTAACAGCCTCTTCGCGCAAAGCGCCGAAGGTGAAGAAAAAGGATGGATATGAGGTGATGACAGAACGAGGTTCGGTGGTGATTGATACAAAGGGAGTAATAACCGAGATTAACGTCAACGGACGCAATATCCTTAAAGCTCCGCTTGAACCGTACTTCTGGAAACCCGAAAATGACAACCAGCGTGCGGCAGGCTTCGCCAAGCGTGTGGCTCCTTGGGAGAAGGCGGGGTCAGACCGCCAATTGAAATCCCTCAAGGTTTCTTCTTCCAAAGGCATCACCACCATAAGATGTGCATATACCTTGCCCGTAGGGGCTGACTATGAACTCTGTTATACCATCAACTCCGTTGGAGATATAAAGGTGGAAGCAGACTATAGTCCCACAGCAACCGACATACCGCTGATGCCCAAGTTCGGTATGAGAATGCGCCTCACGCCAGACTTTGACAAGGTGGAGTATTATGGTCGTGGTCCTTGGGAGAACTATCCCGACCGCAAAATAGGATATGACATCGCCCGCTATGCCATGCCGCTCTCTGACTTTCAGGTGGATTACATCCGTCCGCAGGACAACGGCAACCGTTGTGATGTGCGTTGGCTGACGCTATCATCTGATGACTGCTCATTGCATATCGACGGAGGGCAACCGCTCTGCGTCCGTGCGTGGAACTATGGTGAGGAGGATCTTAACGTTAAGCACCCTTACGAGCTGAAGCGAGGCGAGTTTGTAAACCTCAATATCGACCTCAACATCCACGGAGTGGGAGGCGCCGACACTTGGGGCAAGCGCACCCTGCCCGAATACACCATCGACGGCAATCAGCCTTATAATTATTCATTTATCATTTCTGTAAAGAGAAAAGGGAAGTTAAATATTAACAACTATGAGCAAAAGATATTGTCAGACATTAGAATTAAAGAATGACCCTGAGCTTATCAGGAAGTATCGTGAGGCCCACGACCGTGAGCACCACTGGCGCGAGATTTGTGAGGGCATTCGCAGTGTAGGCATCGAGGAAATGGAGATATACATCCTCGGCAACCGCCTCTTCATGATAGTGGAAACTCCCGACGATTTCAACTGGGACGAAGCCATGGCTCGCCTCGCCACTCTGCCACGACAAGCGGAGTGGGAGGCATACGTAGCGCAGTTCCAGGGCTGCGACGCCAATGCCACCTCCGACGAGAAATGGCAGATGATGGAGCGGATGTTCTATCTTTACGATTAATGTATATGGTGTGCGCAGCCTCTGGGAGCGCAGGCGTCTCGCCTGCGGCCTGCGCAGAGAGTAATCAAAAGCATCCCAGAGGGAAAATATATGTTTTCTCAACAGGCCGCGGGCGAGACGCCCACGCTCCCAGAGGCATGCGCACTATTCTTTGCTTCAGAAGCTTACGTTTTGCTTTTGGCATAAAGGAGATGTGTTATTTCCTCAGTTGGCAGATTGTCCTTACCGTTCCGTCTGACATACAGCAAATGGTTATTCCCCTCTCAGGCTTGCTCAATGGAGTGCCTGAAAGGGAATAGTATTTAGTGGGGAGTGCGTTACATTCGGTTGTTGGAATGTTTATTGTCGACTCACCGCCGTCGGTGGATATTATCTTGAGTTCGCTTATCGTTATCTTGTCATCAGCCGATTCTTTCTTTATGGTCAGCCGATACTGTCCCCAACCATCCTCCACGTCGAAATCAAGAGATGCCTCCTCGCCAACATTCACAGTTGTGTTAAGCACGTCCTTGGCATTGTCCGACCAACGACGAATCTTCACTGTCAGTTTCTTTCCCGAAGAACCTGAAGACTTGAATGTAAGTCGGTATTTGCCCTTGTCAAACTGCAGGGAATGATATACATTGTGGTTCCCGTCAGTTTGCTTTTCGTCGCCAAAGAGCAATACCATAGTTCCCGAGTTGAGGGTAAAACCATGCTTAGAAGGGTCAAATCCCTCTTCCTCTATGCGTGGCATCCATTTGAGCGTTTTGTCGCAAGGAGTGTCGAGGGTGTATTTCTTGAAGAAGTTCCACATTGTCTGTGACGAACTGCCGTCCTCGGTATTGGTGGTGAAGTCGTTATGCCCCATACCGTCAATCTCATAATAGATATAAGGGAAACCGCCTTCTGTTGCCTCATATACGCTCTTGTCGTATTTGCCTGCCACGGTGGTCTTCTTGGCTACAGGACAGGCTCCGTTGCGTGCCACAATCTCATCGCGTATAACGGGCATCAGCGAGTATTTCACGAAGTCATCGTTCTTGCCGTGAATATGCAGGAATGGAATGGGGCGAGTGCCGGTATGGCGAAAGTGAAACTCATTCAAAGGGAATCCGCTGATGGATGCAAAGGCGGCGAATACGTCGCTGCAGGCATTGCTCATGGCGTAGGTCATCATTCCACCGTTGGAGAATCCGCAGCAATACACCCTGTTGCGGTCAATACCATAGCTTTTGTCAATTTCATCGAGGATGGCTTTGATGAAATCCACATCCTTGTTAGCCTCACCGGTAGCGTCCCAACCAGTGACAGTGCCACCAAAGACTGGGAAATAAATTGGTTCGCCTTGCGGATACACCACAATAAAACCCTCCTTGTCGGCAATTGGGTTGAAGTGTGGACTCTTGTCGGTGCTGTGTCCGCTTGCGCCATGCAGTGCAAACACCACGGGGGCATTCTTAGTGCAATTGTCAGGCACATAAAGCCAATAAGATCGTTTCACTCCATCCACTGTGATGTTGACTGATTTATTTACTTTGGCGGCAAAGCCGTTAATGAATGTGGCAATAATGCCTATCAGACATATATTGCGTAGCATAACTGTTTTCTTCATTTTGTCGTTCTTCGTAATTTCGGGTGCAAAGATACTACCTTTTTCTTGGATAGCAATTCGTTTTTATTCCATTTTCTTTAGATTGTGTATCATTGATACAAATTTTGAAATTATTGCTATAAATTCCGTGGTTGCACTTATTCCCTCAAACATCCGATAGGTACGACATACACACCATCTTCGCGGCGGTAGGCGAAACGGCCTGTGGCGGTCATGATTATCAGGAACGAGGGGGACTTCATCTTTTCGGTGTCAATCTTACTTGACAGCGAGAGTAGTGTTGAGGCTCCCTCTTCTATGAGCTTGTCGCCGCCGAGTTTTATCTCTACAAGTCCGTAATTGCCGTTGCGCAAGTGTATGACGGCATCACATTCCAATCCGTTCTTGTCCCGATAGTGATACACCTGACCGTCAATGGCATCGGCAAAGACACGCAGGTCTC
>JBJEAV010000472.1:0-5427 GCA_051869395.1 Prevotella sp. | reverse complement strand
TTACCATCCCATATTCTGCCTTACACCCGAAATAAGTATCTCCTCGGCATTGATTGGGAAGAAATAGTCGCGCGGTACAGTAAACGAGCGGTCCTTCCATACCACCTTAGGACCACGGTAGTCGTTGTAGAACTTCTGGTCGGTGGTAGCGAGAATGTTCCAACCCATAACGCTCTGGTTGCACTCCTCAGGGGCGGTCATCCACCGGCGCACATTAAAGAACCTCTTGCCTTCGAAGCACAGCTCAATGTTCTGTTCCTGGCGGATGATGCTGCGCATACCTGCCTTGGTGGTCACATTCTTAGGATTGCGTGCGTAGGTTTCCCAAGCCTGTCTGACAGGCAGGATGCCCGCACGCTCGCGCACTTCGTCGAGAGGTGCATACACTCGCTCGTCGGGAGCGTCGAGATATTCGTTCCAAGCCTCGGCGCTGGCAAGCAACAGGTCGGCAAGTCGCCACAAGATGTCTGCCCTGTCACCTACGTATCCTACATTATACTGATAATTGTACTTGCTCACGTCGCTGACATCGTATTTCTTGACGTAATAGCCGGTGATGCACTGCGGTATGTTTGACACAAGACGTGACTGGTTGGTGCCGTATTTCTCTCCCTTCAGCATGTTGCAGTCGATGGCTTCATACTTGCTTGACGACGACGACATCTTGTGATACCAGCAAGTGCCGTGGGCGATGATGTCGGCATAGAAGCGTGGCTCACGGCGACGGTGGAGGTTGAGTACCGGCTTGTCGAACATTACCACATTTTTGTATCGCTCGTCGGTTTCCTTGGATGCCTGATACATGTTTGCCATCCATTGCTTGTCCTCGGAGATAGGCAGTCCGTGCTCAGTGTAGAACGTCTCCACCATCTTCAACGTGGGATAGACGCCACTCTCGCACCGCCAGTCATAGTATGCCTTGTATTGGCTTTCCACCTTCGGATGGTAATAGCACTCAAATATCGCGTTGTGATTATGAATCATGACAAGGGCTTCCTTGTTGGTATAGTTGTAACCAAAGGTTGACATCTCTATGTCGCGCATGTGGTTCATGAATGTTGTAGGACGGTCGGCATATCCCGATTCCAGTTGATGGCCGTTGGCCTTTGCCAGTTCGATGGCCTCATCGGCTGCCTCAGCTGCCCTTTTCCACTTCTCCTTGTCGTATTCGGGGAACATGCGCTCGCCGTTCTTGTTGGTGAACTTGGCAAACATCTCGTTGCCGTTGAACAGCGGCGATGCGGCATAGAGCAGCAGCATGGCCTTGAGTGTTGCCACGCCTTCCTTGCTGTAGAAGCAGTAGTAGTCGGAGTTTAATCCTTTCATTTCGGGCAGGAGTTCAATAGCCTTGTCGAAGAGTTCCACCGTGGCATTCACGCAGTCGTCAATCGACGAGCGCGGTATCTGCATCTGCGATATGTCGGCATTGGCATCGATATTCTCAGGCACGAGAATTATCGGCCCGTAACGGCGGATAAGCTCGAAATACATGTGACCCTTGCAGGCCAGCACCTGTCCCTTCCACATGTTTCGCTCCTCGTCTTCCATGTTATATGTCTTGTCGATGTTCGCAAGGAAGATGTTGCAGTACCTGATGCCGCCATAAAACTTGGTGCTGCTCCAGATGTTGCCGTATGGATTCTGTGTCTTCTGCTTTCCTTCGGCAATCATTATGCCCGGTATCCTTTCCTTGGTAGAGCCGAGTCCTTCCGTGTGTGTGTATTCGTCGGCAACCACTTCGTCTGACCCCCAAAACGAGGGATTATACCTAAGGTCTGACAAATCATAGTCGCGCATTGACATGCAGGTCATAAGCCATTGTTCGGCATCCTCACGCTTCTCGAAGGTGGTCTCGACGGTGGTGATGTCGTTCTTCGGCACAAGGTCGAGATAGTCGTTGCATCCTGTCGTCATTAGGGCGACGATGCCGACTACCGTTGGTTTGATGTATCTTTTTGCTTTCATTTTATTCCTGTTTGCGTTAGAAGTTTACATTGATACTTGCGGAATAGGTGCGCTGGATAGGATAGTTGAAACCGTCGCTACCAAGCTCAACATCCCACAACTTGAAGTTGGTGATGCAGAACGGGTTGTTGGTTGACAATGTGAACTTGACGTTCTGCAAACCCATCTTGCGCACCAGTTTCCTCGACATGTTGTAGGCAAGGGAGATGGCGGTACAGCGCAGGAACGAGCACTCGCGCATGAAATAGGTCGATTTGCGGGTTTCGGCATTGGCATACCAGTCTTCCTGTGGGTTGTGTACCACGATGTTGCTTGTAGAGAGACGCGGCCAGAACGGACGCTCTGCCTGGTTGTCCTCGCTCCAGTGGCTGTCGGCAATGGCCTGCAGCATGGCATGGTCATTATAGAAAGGCGAGATGCTCTGTGCGTCGATGAAGAACGAACGCTTGCCCGAACCCTGGAATGAGGTGTTGAACTCGAAGTTCTTGTAGTTTATGAAAAGGCTCAAACCGTAGATGAGTCGTGGAGTTTCGGGATAGCCGATGAAAGTGGCGTCGTTGACGTCGATCTTGCCGTCGCCGTTGATGTCGCGATACTTGATGTCGCCCGGCTGCACGTCGCCGTCCTGACGCGGCGAGTTGTCAATCTCTGCCTGGTCGCGGAACAGTCCTTCGGCAATGTAACCCATGGCCTGGCTGATTTCGTGTCCGGTCTTTATCTGCCATTCGGGCTTGTCGGTTGCTTCCTCTATATACTTGTACTTTGCCTTGCTGTAGGTGAGGGTACCGTTGAGAATGAACCAGAAGTCGTTGCTGAACATGTGCTGTATCTTCGCCGAGAGGTCTATGCCTCGCGAGTCAACCTCACCGATGTTGTCGAGCGGAGCCACCTCAATACCGACGTTCTGCGGAATGACATAGCGGCGCGAGAGGATGTTGTGGCGCAACTCGCGGTAGATATCTGCCTGGAACTCAAACAATCCGCCGAACAACTTACCCTCGATACCGAGGTTTGCCTGTTCTGCCACTTCCCACTGTATGCCGGGGTCGCCGTAGAAGTTTATGCGGTTTCTTGAGAATCCGTATGGGTCGTTGGCTTTTACACCGTTAGAGAACATGCCAACCCCCTTAATTGATATATCCTGCAGATAGACGTAACGCGGAGTGCTGATGATGCCGTCGTTACCCACCTTACCCCACGAGAGGCGGAACTTAAGGTAGGGCAGCACTTTCTGCATGTTTTTCATCCAAGGCTCTGATGATGCCACCCAGGCACAACCCAATGCGGGGAAGAAGCCCCAGCGATGTTCCTTGGAGAATCGCTCTGAACCGTTGTAGCCGCAACTTGCCTCTACAAAATAGCGGTCGAGAAGTCCGTAGGAGAAACGACCGGAAAAGGTGACATTGCGCTGCGGAAGTCCGTTAAGCACCGACTCTATAGGGGTGAAGGTGCGCTCATACAGCTGGGCAACGCCAGTGAACGATGTCTGGTGAAGATTGTCTTCGGCACCGCCCCATGCTGCCGTGTGATAGATGCGTCCCTCAAAGGTGGTTCGGGTTTCGGTGCTGTGGTTGTCGCCTCCAGCCACCAATGTCTTTGATGCATTGGCGTTTTCGGGGTGAGCGGCAAGCGAGAACTCTCCCGTTTCGGGTGTATAGCTGCTAAGATAATACTTGTATGGTCGTGTCGTGAAAGTGTTGTCATAATAACCGCTCTGCACTATTGAGGCAATGAGTCGGTATTCCAATCCTTTGACGGCACGGTCGAGCTTGTGGATGAACTCGGCACGGTTGGTGGTGCTGTAGCGGGTGCGCTCGATGTAGCCCTGCTGGTTGTACATATAAGGATTGAGTGCTCCGGCGGCAGTAGTACCGAAACGGATGTGCGGGAATGAATAATTGCTGTCGTCGGGATAGACGGGGGCGAAATCTACGGGCGACGCGTTGAAGGCGTAGGAATAAGCCGACTTCTGGTCAACCACAGGTCCGTGGTAGCGGTCGATGTTCGTAGCTGAATTGACGACCAACTGAATGCCTGCATTGAGCTGTATGTTCAGGTTGGTTCGGAAGTTGAACTGGTTGTTGGTGATGTTGCAGTCGAAGTCGTTCAGCTTGTCGCTCTTCAGCATACCCTCGTCGCGGTTGTAGTTGAACGATGCGTAGTACTGCACCTTGGGCGAACCTCCACGGATGGAGATTCCGGCACGGTGGTTGATGCTGCGCTTCTTGAACAGTATGTCATACCAGTCGTTGGCAGGATATGCCCAAGAGGGATAATTGGGGTTGTTGGTGCGGGAAATACGGTCCTGTGTATATTTCGGAGTGCCGTTGTTGCTGCGTCCAATTATGGCTTGGTTATAGTATTTCATGTAATCTATTGGATCGACAACGTCAATCTCCTTTGTCGGTTCACTGATGACACACTCGTAGCGTGTAGTGGTATATACATTACCCTCCTCACCTTTCTTTGTCGTCACCATGATGACACCGTTGGCACCGCGCGCTCCGTACATGGCAGTGGCTGATGCGTCCTTTAGCACGTTGAAGCTCTCAATGTCCTCAGGGGCAAGACGCGCGAGGTCGAGTTTTGACGACTCCACGCCGTCGAGCAGGATGAGCGGGTCGGTGTTGGCTCCCGACTGGAACGACGTGATACCACGGATGTAGAACTTCGTGTTCATGTCTTCCTCGTTCAATGCGCCGGGCATACCGCCTGTCTGCCATGCTATCATGCCCGGAATCTTACCGGCAAACGATGTGGTGAGGTCGCTGCTTGAGGTCTTGAGGTCCTTGGCATTGACGGTAGTGATGGCAGAAACGACGCTCTCCTTCTTCTGGTTACCGAATGCCACTACCTGCACTTCCTTCAGCACCTTCGAGTCGGGCTGCATTTCAATCTTCAACACACGATTAGGGTTTTTGATTGCCTCCGTAATGGTCTTATAACCTACAAAGGAGAAGCGGAGCACATCGCCTCGACGAGCCTTAATGGCGAAGTGTCCGTTGATGTCGGAAGTCACACCCTTCTTCGACCCCTGTACGAGTACACTTACTCCCGGAAGTTCCACTCCCACCTCATCGACTACCCGTCCTTTTACCTCGTAGTAGTCGCCAGTGCCTGTCGCAACGGCTTGGGTAGTCGTTTTCTTCTTTGTCACGGTGATAAACTTGTCATCCACCTTGTATGTGAATGGCGTTTTCTCGAGGAGCTGCTTCATCGCTCCGTTGATGTCCTTTGCCCGGACATCCTTGTCCACCTTGTAGGCCTTCACTTCGTTCACCTCGTACATCACCTTGTACGTGGTGTTCTTTTCAAGAAGTTTCAGAGCCTTGGGCAGACTCATGTCTTTTGTGTTGAGCACGATGTCGCCCGTCTTGCCCTGGGCATAAATAACCTGCGGGCATACGAACGCCAACAGGAATGTCAACAGCAAAAGTGCTTTCGTTTTTCTCATAAGCGTGT
>JBJEAV010000471.1:0-5504 GCA_051869395.1 Prevotella sp. | reverse complement strand
AAAAAAGCATTATCTTTGCACCTGATTAATAAAACAGACAATAAAACATAAATATACTTAAAATGAAGATATTTGCAGTGGGTATGAACTATATCCAGCACAATAAAGAGCTGGATGGTGCGTTATATAAACCAGAGAGCCCCGTGATTTTCACCAAGTGCGACTCGGCATTGCTGAAGGACCGCAAGCCCTTCTTCATACCCGACTGGAGCAAGCAGGTGGACTATGAGACGGAGGTGGTGGTGAGGATATGCCGACTGGGGAAGAGCATCCCGGAGCGTTTCGCACACAGATACTATGACGCGGTGACCGTGGGCATCGACTTCACGGCGCGCGACATACAGAAACCGATGAGGGACAAGGGACTGCCATGGGACTTGTTCAAGGGATTCGACGGCTCCGCAGCCATCGGAGAATGGGTGGAGAAGGAGAAGTTTCTCAACCTTCAGGCGATGAAGTTTCATCTCGACATCAACGGAAACACCGTGCAGCAGGGAGTGACGAGCGACATGCTATTCACCATCGACCAGATAATTGCATATATAAGCCAGTTCTTCACACTGAAGACGGGAGACATCCTATATACAGGAACACCGGCAGGCATCGGTCCGGTGCATATCAACGACCATCTTGAAGGGTATCTCGAAGAAAGAAAAGTACTTGACCTCTATTGTAAATGAAAAGAACGCTGATATTGGCACTCGTTGCCGTCTTGGGATTTGCGACATCATGGGCGCAAGAGTATTTTAACCTGACCGCCGAGGAGGTCAGTATAGGGGAGCGTCTGCCAATATTCAACCATTCCATTCCGTTAGGGCTTGACTATTCCTCGTCATCATACGACGTGGAACTGCAGTATCCGCAGTTTATCGACATGAGCAACGAGGACGTGGCAAAGCTGAAGACCATGCTCACTGATTCACTGCCAGAGCTTCCTGTGGTGCACAAGAACTTGTCGGTGGAGCGAAAGGCGGGAACTCTTGACGTGTGGCTGTTGCCTATAGTTTATCGCGACGGCAAATACCAGAAGATGGTGAGTTTCGGTCTCGGACTTGTCAGAAAACCCTCGGCACGCTCTGCAGCAAGGGCTGAGGGAGTGGGGGCAAGATATGCCGAAAACAGTGTGCTGAAGGATGGCAAGTGGGTGAAAATCAGAGTGTCTGACTCGGGAGTTTATCAGATTACACAGGACTTGGTGAGGACAGCGGGATTCTCATCATTGGACAAGGTCAAGGTATATGGCTACGGCGGAGCGTTGCAGCCGGAGAAACTCACCGGCGAGTATCTCATTGCCACTGACGACCTGAAGGAGGTGGCGACGTGCAGTGCGGGAGGCAGAAAACTGTTCAAGGCACAGGGACCCGTGGCGTGGACTACGGCGGGAGCGAGACTGCGCAACACATATTCTAATTATGGATATTACTTTCTCACAGAGAGTGAGGGAGAACCACTCAATGTGGATAGCGCAACATTCGTTAAGTCGTTGTATGCCACTCCTGACATTACGGCTGCGCAGCCTACATACGCCCTTTATGAGGTGGACGACTATGCATGGTTTCACGGCGGACGCCATCTCTTTGACAGCAAGACCTTTGGAACGGGCGAGAGCAGGGACTACACGCTAAATCTACGTTCGGACAACGGAACTGGCAGCATCACCATTGCCCTGACTGCCGACGGAGCCACTTCAGCGACTGTCACGGTGAACGACACTTCGTTCACAATGTCTATCACGGCGCCAGGCAGTTACGATGCCGCCATGCTTTCCACTAAGACATTCAGACTCAACTCGATAGTCAACGGCGACAACAAGGTGACAATAAAGCAGAACGGCACATCGACGATGAGACTCGACTATATCGCTATGACCTCAACTGCGGTGATTGCCCCGCCAAATCTATCCACCGACAAGTTCCCCGCGGCTGAGTATGTGTATGGGATAACCAACCAGAACCACCATGCCGACCCAATCGTGGATATGGTGATAATCATACCCACCACACAGAAGCAGAGAGCCTATGCCGAGCAGTTGGCGGAGTTCCATCGCACCAACGACAACATGACCGTAAGCATAGTGCCCGCGGATGAACTGTACAATGAGTTCTCGAGCGGAACACCCGATGCCACGGCTTACCGCAGATATATGAAGATGCTGTACGACCGTGCAGCCACTCCCGAGGAGGCTCCCAAGTATCTGTTGCTCTTCGGCGACGGAGCATGGGACAACCGCATGTTGTCATCGGAGTGGACAAGGTATAATCCCGACGACTTCCTGCTTTGCTTTGAGAGCGAGAACTCGCTGAATGACGTGAGCTGCTTCGTGTCTGATGATTTCTTCTGTATGCTCGACGATGAGGAGGAAATACAAAGCAATGCCAATTACAACAGTTGTACCGGCAAGCCCGACGTGGCTGTGGGAAGGCTGCCCATACGCAATGCCGCCGAGGCCAAGGTGCTTGTTGACAAGATTATATCTTATGTGAAGAATCCCAATCCCGGAGTGTGGCAGAACACGGTGGTGGTGATGGGTGACGACGGAAACAACAACGCACACATGCAGGATGCCGACAAGGTGGCAAACGTGGTGGCTGCACGACGCCCTGCCATGGAGGTGAAGAAGATTATGTGGGATTCATACAAGATGGAACAGTCATCCACGGGCAACACCTTCCCCGAGGCGCGTAACCTTATACTGAAATATATGAAGGACGGTGCGCTGATGATGAACTACAGCGGTCATGGCAGTCCGTCGCAGCTCTCGCACGAGACGGTGCTTAAGCTTAGCGACTTCAATGACGTACATTCAAAGGTGATGACTATGTGGGTGACTGCCGCATGTGACATCCTGCCTTTCGACGGACAGGAGGACAACATCGGCGAGGCTGCACTGTTCAACGAAGAGGGTGGTGCGATAGCCTTCTACGGCACTACACGCACGGTGTATCAGTTGCAGAACAGCTATATGAACCAGCTGTTCACGCAGTTTGTGCTTACCGACAACAATGGCGAGAGAGTGTCTATCGGCGAGGCTGCACGACTGGCTAAGGCATCATTGGCAGGTATGGTGACATCATTGCCCTCAGATTTGACTTACAACGACATGAGTGCCAACAAACTGCAATACACGCTTATCGGCGACCCTGCCCTGAAGCTGAATATCCCGTCGAGGGCTGCCAAGGTGGATAGTATCAACGGCAAGCCTATCGACTCTGCCAATCTGATGGTGCTCAGGGCGGGAGACAAGGTGAATGTGACGGGAAGTATGGATCAAACCGCTTTCGACGGAACACTTACGGCTATTGTCAAGGGAGCCGAGGAAACAGTCGTATGCCGTTTGCAGAACACGTCGAACGATGGAGCTGAGGAGGCTTTCATATATAAGGACCGTTCAAGTACGATTTATTCGGGAACGAATACCGTGAAGAATGGCAGGTTCTCCTTTGAGTTTGTTGTTCCCAAGGATATAACATACAGCGACGGTGAGGCGCAGATTCTGATATTCGCCAACAGTGCCGACGGTAAGAGCCAGGTGAACGGCGTGAGCGGTGGCGTGGCATTCAACGGCACTGGAGACTTGCCTCTTGACTCCATCGGGCCTTCCGCTTTCTGTTATCTCAACTCGCAGTCGTTCGTCAATGGCGACAAGGTGAACGAGACTCCTTATTTCTTTGCCGAACTTTATGACGCAAGCGGTATCAATGCCACAGGTACGGGTATCGGTCATGACATGGTGCTCGTTATCGACGGCTCTCCGGCAATGACATACACCCTCAACGACTATTTCTCGTTTGACTTCGGCAGCTATCAGAGCGGAAAGGTGGGATTCCCCATACCCAAGCTCACTAAGGGCACGCACAAGCTGATGTTCAGGTCGTGGGACGTATTTAATAATTCCTCTACGGCGGAACTGTCGTTTGAGGTGGCCGACGGTGTTGAGCCTAATGTTGTTGCCATCGAACCGAGCGAATACCCCGTGCGTGGCAATACGTCTATCAATGTATATCACGACCGTGCCGGTTCGCAGGTCACTGTCGATCTTGAGATATTCGACATTAGTGGCAGGAAATTGGCCATGCGCTCAGTCAGCGAGTCATCATCGAGCGGTATGACCGTCGTGCCGTGTGTGTCATACGGAAGCGGTTCGGTGCAGAACACCGGCATTTATTTATATAAGGTGAAACTGACCACTGCCGACGGCGGAACAACCACAAGTACGAAGAAACTTGTGGTCTTGGGCAATAAATAAGCCATTTTGACGTTTTAATATTTAAGTGTAATAGTAATTAAAAGATAAAAGATGAGAAAATCAAGAATACTGTCCTTGCTGATGGTTTTTGCAATGACTATGACTGCAAATGCCCAGGACGAGAAGCTCAGCGACTTCAACCCCGTGGAGCATGCGGTCATATCCCAGACTATCGCCCCTGACGCAAGGGCTGCGGGTATGGGTGATGTGGGTGCTGCCACCGACCCTGACGTGAACTCACAGTTCTGGAATCCCGCCAAATATCCGTTTTGTATCAGCCGTGCCGGCATCGCGCTCAACTATACCCCATGGTTGCGCCAGTTGGTGAACGACATCGACCTGGCATACGTGGCTGGATATTACCGTATTGGCGACTACAGTGCTGTCAGCGGTTCGCTCCGCTATTTCTCGCTCGGTGAGGTTTATACTTCAATGGACGAGAATGCGATGACGGTCAAGCCGTATGAAATGTCGCTCGACGTGGCTTATTCGATGATGCTCAGTGAGCATTTCTCGCTTGCCGCCGGCATACGATGGATATACTCCGACCTCCGCTATAACTATGAGGAGGACTCCAAACCGGCATCGGCTTTCGCAGCCGACCTTGCGATGTATTATAACAATTACTTCAACATCGGAAGCAGGGAGTGCCAGTTGGGATTGGGTTTGAACATCAGCAATGTGGGTAGCAAGATTTCCTATTACGGTGACGACCGCAGCCAGTTCCTGCCTGCCAATCTCCGTTTGGGTATGTCGCTGCTGATTCCAGTTGACGAGTACAATCGTTTTGCCATCAGTGCCGATGCCAACAAGTTGCTCGTGCCCACTGTGCCGGTGCAGTTGGAAGGCGAGAGCAGTGCTGACTATCAGGCTCGTATCATTGAGGAATACAGCAATGTAAGTTCAATATCCGGTATCTTCAAGAGCTTCAGCGACGCCCCTGGCGGTTTCAAGGAGGAGTTGCAGGAGATACAGTGGAGCGTGGGCGGTGAATATGTTTATCACGACCAGTTCTCGCTGCGTGCGGGTTATCACCACGAGAGTGCCAACAAGGGAAACCGTAAGTACTTTACAGTCGGTGGCGGATTTAGGATGAACGTCTTCTCTCTCGACGTGGGTTATGTCATCTCCACAGCCCAGAGCAATCCTCTCGACCAGACCCTGCGTTTCTCCCTCACCTTCGATATGGACGGAATAAAGGATCTTTTCAGGCGTTGATAAGGTCATAGCCCTGTAAGTGCGATATAATTTGTGTAGC
>JBJEAV010000470.1:1981-5518 GCA_051869395.1 Prevotella sp. | reverse complement strand
TGATACTGGGAGCGAGGGTGTTGAGTGCGGTGTTCAATCCCTTTTATCTCCCCACCGTGGGACTCATAGCACTGTTTACGTTCAGTTATCTGAGTCTTCTGCCACTGTCCTACAAGATGGTGGTGCTTGGGCTTGTGTATATATTCACAATCCTTCTTCCCACGCTTCTTATCAGTCTCTATCGTCATCATCAGAGATGGACGCTGATAGAACTCGGTCAGCGTGAGCGGCGTATGGTGCCATACGTCATTTCTATCCTTAGCTATTTCATCTGCGTGTATATTATGGAGAGCATGCACATACCGCATTTTATGGCAAGCATATTGATAGTGGCACTGATGATTCAGATAATATGTTCGATAGTCAATGTATGGTGGAAAATCAGCACACACACAGCGGCAATAGGCGGGGTGGAGGGAGCCATAGTGGCTTTTTCCGTAATCTTCGGTTTCAACCCGGTCTTTTGGATATGCGTAGCTCTCCTTGTGGCAGGTATGCTTGGTACGAGCAGGATGATACTTCGCCAACATTCCCTGTCACAGGTGGTTGCCGGATTCCTTCTCGGTTGCATCGTGGGATTCACGATATTGTTCGTATGATATACATAATCGTAATTTAAATAAGAAAATAAAGATATGACTCCATTAGTTAGCATTATTATGGGCAGCACAAGCGACCTGCCCGTTATGGAAAAGGCTTGTAAGTTTCTGGATGATATGCAGGTGCCGTTTGAGGTGAATGCCCTTTCTGCCCATCGCACTCCGGATGCAGTTGAGAATTTTGCCCGAGGCGCACAGCAGCGAGGCATCAAGGTGATTATTGCCGGAGCCGGTATGGCAGCCGCCCTTCCCGGTGTTATTGCCGCTTCCACCACATTGCCCGTCATCGGTGTGCCCATCAAGGGAATGCTCGACGGTCTCGATGCCATGCTCAGCATCATACAGATGCCTCCAGGCATACCCGTGGCCACAGTAGGTGTCAATGGTGCGCAGAACGCCGCCATCCTCGCCGTTGAGATAATGGCTCTCTCAGACGAGGCCCTTGCCGCCCGACTCACCGAGTTTAAGTTTGGATTGAGGGATAAGATCGAGAAGGCCAACCGCGACCTTGCCGAGGTGAAGTATCAGTTCAAGACGAATTGAATTTTTTATCTCAACTTTCGCAAGTAGTAAAAAGGAGATAGAAGGAGATAAAAGGAGATAGATGACATATGTTTTTCGACAGGTATTAACTATTGTCCTTTATCTTCTTGAGCGACCACAGGGAGCGATAACTTCTTATAACTACTTTTAACTACAAAAGTTGAGTATATGTGCAACTTTAATTTTTCAATATTTAAAGATGGACATCTTTAACTATCGCCGTCGCCAGTCGTCTGTAAATCGCGTTGGAGCCATACCAATGGGAGGCGACAACCCCATCCGCATACAGTCGATGACCACAACTCCCACCACCGACACCGAGGCATCCGTTGCCCAGGCCAAGCGAATAATCGAGGCAGGTGGAGAGTATGTGCGCCTCACCACACAGGGTGTGCGCGAGGCTGAGAATCTCAAGAATATCAATGCCGCCCTTCGTGCCGAGGGTATAACCACACCGCTCGTTGCCGACGTGCATTTCAATCCTAATGTTGCCGATGTGGCTGCCCTTTATGCCGAAAAGGTGAGGGTAAATCCCGGAAACTATATCGACCCGGCACGCACGTTCAAGCATCTGGAATATACCGACGAGGAATATGCCGCCGAACTCAAGCGTCTCGAAGAGCGTTTCGTGCCTTTCCTCAATATCTGCCGCGAGAACCATACGGCAGTACGCATCGGTGTCAATCACGGCTCACTCTCCGACCGCATCATGTCGCGATATGGCGACACTCCCGAGGGTATCGTGGAGAGCTGTATGGAGTTCCTTCGTATATGCAAGAAACAGGATTTTACCGATGTCGTTATTTCCATCAAGGCAAGCAACACAGTCGTTATGGTGCGCTCCATGCGACTGCTCGTGAGCGAGATGGACAAGGAGGATATGCACTATCCCCTTCACCTTGGAGTCACCGAGGCTGGCGAGGGCGAGGACGGACGTATCAAGAGTGCAGTGGGAATAGGAGCCTTGTTGGCTGACGGTATAGGTGACACAATACGCGTGTCACTCTCCGAAGAGCCTGAGGCTGAGATACCCGTGGCGCGTCATCTTGTGGATTACGTCACGCGTCGTGCCGGACACATGATGATTCCCGGAGAGGCATCGCCAAAGTTCGACTGGCTGCGTCCCGAGCGTCGTGTTACGGATGCCGTTGAGAATATTGGCGGATCAAACGTCCCGGTTGTCGTTGTTTCCGACTTTTCGGGTGAAGGCAATGCCGTGGAATACAATCCCGACCTTACCCCCGACTATATCTATGTTGGTGAGAATCTGCCCGAGAATCGTCCTGCCAACCAGAAATACATCGTGGATTTCTCCGTTTGGGACGGCACACCGAACACCTATCCCGTGTTCCCATACAATGCCATACCGTTTATGTCGAGCTATCCTCTCATCCCCAAGTTCCTTGTGATGCAGTATGGCGTTGACGCTGAGGAGTATGTCACATGTCTTATGAACCATCCCGAGGTTGTCGTGGTATGCGTCAGTCATCATCAGAACCGACTTGGCGAACAGCGTGCCCTCGTGCATGAGATGATGCGTGCCGGACTGCGCAATCCCGTAGTCTTCTGTCAGGCTTACCGTCATTCACAAGACCAGAAGCCCGACTTCCAGCTTGAGGCTGCCGCCGACATGGGTGCGCTTATGTTCGACGGACTCACCGACGGCATTTGGCTTATGAACGATGGCGACCTTGGCGTCAAGGACATCGCCGAAACCTCCTACGGCATACTTCAGGCAGCCCGCCTTCGCACCACCAAGACTGAGTATATCTCATGCCCCGGATGCGGCCGCACTCTCTACGACCTTCGCTCCACCATCGCCCGTATCAAGGCAGCCACAGTCCATCTCAAGGGCTTGAAGATAGGCATTATGGGATGTATCGTCAACGGTCCGGGAGAAATGGCAGATGCCGACTACGGATATGTAGGTGCCGGCCGAGGCAAGATTTCACTCTATCGCCGCAAGGAATGTGTGGCAAAGAACATTCCCGAGGAAGAGGCTGTCGAGCGACTCCTTCAACTCATCAACGAAGATAATGAACAACTATAAAATACTGACTCCTACGCTTCGAGGGTCGTTCACGGAGCGTCTCGCAGAACTCGAGATGCTCGTGGGCGACTGGCTCGAAATGGAACAGACGCAAGGCCGCTCGCTCCGTTATACCAAGATATTCCTGAGCGACGCGCAAAACCAGCATCAGTTGCTCGTCGAGAGCGACCTCTTCTGCGATATCCTTTCGTCGCAACCATATACGGAGGTGGAACAGACTCCCGCCGACGGGTCGAAGGTGATGCTGCTCATCATGACTGCCGACTCCGACAACGGTGCCCTCTTCCATAGCCTTCGACTCTCCGACTCAGAGACACGCGGATTCAACTCCTATATCCAGACCAT
>JBJEAV010000470.1:0-1881 GCA_051869395.1 Prevotella sp. | reverse complement strand
GCCTTCGACTCTCCGACTCAGAGACACGCGGATTCAACTCCTATATCCAGACCATAGCTCTCTTTGAGAAGTATATATCCATCCTGTGCGATATGGGGCTCGACATGAAGACCCACCTCGTGCGCACGTGGATATATGTTGCCGACATCGATGTCAACTATGCCGGTGTGGTAAGGGCGCGCAATGACATCTTCGCGCGCGAGGGGCTCACCGTCGATACGCATTTCATCGCATCCACTGGTATTGGCGGTCGCACCGACTGTCGCACTGCCTGTGTGGCAATCGACTTCCTCACCTATCCACAAATCCAGGAATCCGACAAGAAATATCTGCAGGCTCTCGACCATCTCAATCCCACACATGAATATGGAGTGGCGTTCGAGCGAGGCACCCGTCTGCAGTTGCCTTCCACCTTATTATATTAT
This sequence comes from Prevotella sp., assembly GCA_051869395.1. Taxonomy (GTDB): domain Bacteria; phylum Bacteroidota; class Bacteroidia; order Bacteroidales; family Bacteroidaceae; genus Prevotella. Next base: position 1,456 of record JBJEAV010000470.1, on the reverse strand, counting down.
ATCTCCGGCACTGCGAGCATCGACAATCGTGGTGAGGTGGTCTATCTCGGCGACGTACGCAAGCAGACCGCCCGCTTGCTTGAGAACATCGGAGCCTTGCTTGCCGACGGTGGAGCCACAATGAACGACATCAAGTGTTACATCGTTTATCTGCGTGACTTCTCCGACTACGACCTTGTCAATCGCATGATGTCCCACATCTATCCCGACATACCCCGTGCCATAGTCCATGCCCCCGTCTGCCGCCCCCAGTGGCTTGTCGAGATGGAGTGTGTGGCGGAGAGGTGCTGACGGAATAATTCCTGAAAATAGGCATCAAAATGACGGAAAAAGTCCTGAAAGCTTGCACGGACAGAAAAAAATATTTATATTTGCACGCCATATTAGCATCATTATACTTATGGGAGTGACATTCAACGAGAAGGAACAGTCGTTCGTGTTTGACTTTGAACATGACGGCATTGAGGACATTGTCAGGCTCACTGGCAATGGATACCAGATAGAGGCATTCGGAAAATGCTTCTATTATGGCTATGAGTTTGCCGACCATGTAACGGGTACTACTCGCGGCAACTTCATTAAATACTTGAAATTCCAGAAATCTCTGCGTGATAACCCTAATCTCACACAGTTCATAAAGAAGGCAGTGGATAATCTTAACGCCAAGGTTAATCTATATGACTATGACTTGGTGATTATGCCCGAATCATCGAGCAAGGTTAACGAATTCATGCTCCGTTACATTTATCGCTTTGCCCAACCAATGCTTCGCGAAATTGAGTTGGTGAAGGCCTTGCCCAAGAACATTTCTTTTGATATGGACTCGTATGAGAGACAATATCTCAATGATGTGTTGGAAAACGGGCGTCCACGATACACAGAGAAACAGAAGGAAGAAGTGAGGGGTACAATTAATGAAATGGTTGACCTGATTCATCAAAAAGACTATTTCACAATTGCCAAGGATGTAAAGAAAAGTCGTTTCCGTCCCTATATCATGAACTTCCTGAAATTTGCCTCAGAAGCTGACGAGCAACTCTGCAAGTCTATACGCCAGCAGAACATTCTGATAATTGATGATGTCACGACAAGCGGTTCCACCCTCAACGAGATTCTACGCACTCTTCGCATTCTCAACGAGGATAACCGTATCACCATATTCAGCATCATAGGTCGCAACGACCTTATGGCTGATGCTTATTAAATGGTCGTTTATGCATTATTTTTGCGTATTTCGTGGGAAAAATGTAATTTTGCAGCCAAATATAATTCAAAACGCAAAAATCGGCAGTCTAAAAAACTCATCAAGAAGCCCTCCTGACCTCAATGGCTCGGGAGGGCTTTATCATTAAGCTGAAGGCTTGAATATCCCTAAAAACAAGAAATTCCGCGATTTTTAACATTCATGTGGTATTTGAACCAAATTGAACCAAATCTGTTTCGGAAATAATTAGTA
>JBJEAV010000469.1:0-5659 GCA_051869395.1 Prevotella sp. | reverse complement strand
TTGTTCACATAATCAAGTTTACCCAGCTCAGACTTAAGTGCTGCTGCATCATCACCATTAGCTGGATTCTGGATGGAATAATCATATTCATCCGGATCAAATGCCTCGCCATAGTTCGTCCAGACATTGCCAACCTTAACGGTAAGATCTGCCGGCGTAACACTGGCGCTGTTGGCAATTGTCATACGATCATTTTTGCCAAGAGTCTTGCCATTCAAGGTGTAGTTCTTCAGGTCAAATCCATGCGCACCATAAATAGCGTCGAGCGAAACTATCGTATTGTAGATATTCTGGCCAACGTCCTGCGTGACGCGACCTTTATATTTACCGGTCAACGCGCTGGAGCCAACAATCTTAAGATTGAGTTCACCATCGCCATTGATGTCCTTGAGCTTCGCCGTACCAAAGGCGCTGCGCGAACCATACGTTGTCGTATAGGTTGCATTCAGGATATCGGCATCCGTAAGCGCATAAGGATTGATCTTAACCCAGTTTTTCTGAGTATCGTTTACCTCGTAATTCCGAAGGACATTCGATTTACTTTGCAGCCCTTTAGAAAAGCTATATGTTCCAGCATTATTGGTACGCGTATTGTTATCCTTATAGGCACCACCATAGTCTTTGTAATTGATATAGATATCATCTACGTCACCATTGACCAGACCGCTCCAGGTTGTGAAGCGATGTGCAGCGTCATCCGTAATGACTGTGCCATAAGTCGTTTCATAGCCAGTACGATTAACTGTAAGTGGAGCTTTCTTCACATAGATATTACCAACGGTATGGCCAGCTGCATTTTCGCCCATCACTGTATCATAATTTTTTGCTATATTATAATAACTAGTTGTAATAGAGTACTGATGAGCATCATTCGTATAATGCTGTCCAGTGACTGGATCTGTTATGATATTGCCAGCTTCATCCAGTTTAAATGCCGAAAGATTATCCTTAACAGAAATTTCTGCCTTGATTTCTGTCAAGATATCACCTTGATTATCACCATTTGCTAGTCCTTCGAGATGAAGAAGATTGTTATTCAGCTTCTTCAAAATGGTGTTGCCGTCACCATACGTAGTGCTAATATCATCCGTTATTAACTCAAGCTTTTTCTTCGTAACGCTGGCCGTATCGTTAAACTGTTTCGACGTTGCGCCGTCTTCAAACCGATAGTTCTTGGACTGTGCGTCGTTGAGGCTGACAATCGTATAGTAGTGATCACCGGCATCATTCGTGAGGCGGCCTGTATTGGCTCCCGTCAGGGCATCCGTATCGGTGATGGCAAGATCCATCGCGGCATCGCCATTAACACCTGTGAACTTTGCCGTGCCCAAGTCTTTCTTCGTACCATAGACCGTCGTATAGAGCGGTTCACCATTGATGACGAGATCATCCTTCTTAATGGTGTACGGATTGACCGTGATGTCGCCGTTGCCAGTAACGGTGTAGTTCGCATCGGCGTTGTTCGTGAAGTGAACATTACGGAACAGAAGCTCATCTTCGTAAGTGCCCGCATCAGCGGTAACACCATTCGTATGAGCATTCTTGCTGGCCGCATATTTGCCCCTGTCGCTGATGGTATACTCGACACCAGACGTGTCAAGCGCGTCGCCATTAACAAGGCCCTCGCCTTTTGTACCCGTTTCAGCATAAACATTCTTGTCCTTGAGCGTCGCATCACCATAAGTCTGAGATGCACTGCCGTTCAGGACAACCGTACGGCGCGTGATTTCCAACTTGCCCTTATTAGGAGTGCCAACAGCATAGCCATCCAACCCCTGAAGCAAATGAGTATCGACATTGATGTCATAAATGGCACGCTCACCATCACCGGCCTGACGATTACCATTTGTACGCGTAGCCGATGCGGCCTGACCAGCACTGGACAGCGTGTAGCTGCCATTGTAGTGGTCCATGATGCTGCCGCCATCGGAAACTTCCTGGAACGCATCCGTATAGCCCGTAACATCGTGCAGGTTGCCATCCTTGCCAGTGAATTCAGCTTTTTCATGAGCCGTCAATTCGACAGTTTCGCCGTAGGTTTTGGTCTTGTCGTCAGCCGTAATACTAAGAGTCGGCTGTACCTGGAAGATATATTTGTTCGTATTCTTCGTTTCAGCATACGTATCGAGGCCATTGCCGCCCTGCGAGCTGGCATGCCAGCGGGCCGTCGTCTCGCTGTTGAGGTTCGTGCCGAAGGTGTCGCGGTCTGGCGATGCAGAGTAGACTTTCCAGTTGCCGCCTTCGCCGGTCTTGATGGCACTCTTTGCCTTTGTTGCATCCGTTGCATTATGGAAGGAACCATTTGCGCCGCGTGCATCGATGATGACAGCGTCGTTTTCGCCCGACGACGTAACCATCGCACCGCCGCCCTCGGCATTCTCTGCCAGCGTGATTGCGCCATCTCCAGCCGCATCGGTAGAAATTAGGCGAATCTTATCGCCATTCTCGATGCCATGGACCGTGATATCATCCGTCGCTTCGATGGAAACAAGGCCATCCGTTACAATCTTGCCATTGACGTTAACATCTTTATCTGCTCCCGTCGTGGCAATCTCAACCTTTTTGTCTGCGGTAATCTGACCAACATCCACATTACCCTGCGTGGCAATCTTGACGTTGCCATTTGCAAGGTCTGCAGCAGCATTCGCGTTATTGTCATGGACATAAATGGACCCAAGGACTTTGACATCGCCCGTCGTTGTCTCAATGGACAGGTTGCGCAGGCCCGTGCCTTCGCCACTGCCCAGACGTCCTGTATCCGCCGCACCTTCCGTGCCTACGGTGACATTGCCTGCACCGCTATTGATGGAAAGTGCAGAATTCGGCAGTTCCGTCTCACGAATAAAACCATGAATCGTGGTCGTGTTGTTACCAACATCATCCCAGCCATTCTGGTCAGTCCAGCCAATGGCAACATACGGCTGATATTGGTGACCTCTGTTATTATTGGGCTCGTTATAAGAGCCATTATTCGGATGCTTAGGATCGATAGGCTCATTGCGCACCCAGTTGGTATAGTTACCATTGAGATCATACCCCTGACCTTCACCAGTCGTTCTATAGAATTCGGTATCTTTCTCTGGTCCAGTAACCCAGGCAAATGTACGCCCAGCTGTATTCCTCGCTTCATCGCCCGTACGCCCTGTTACATCCTTACCACCGGTAAAGTACTCAACGACATTGCCCGGTTTCTTGACAGCATTAGCCATGGCAGCCGAGTTTTCATACTTATCTGTAATGGTTACGAGATGCTGACCGTCAAGATTCTTGCCATCAGGATCCGAAGTACTGTTGTTTTGCGTAGCAGCAAGATTAGCCAGCTCCCAAATCCGAGCAAGCATATTGCTAGCCTCGATTTTTTGATCATCAGACAACTTCTCATAGTCGGCTCGCCTATCAATAATAAAACGAACCCTCTGACCGTTGCTATCAGTATAATCTTTTCCATAGACTGACTTGATCATATTTTCCCAAGCCTGTCCTTCGACAGATAGTTTCCCACGGGTCTTTTTATCTTGCTTATAATATGTTACAAAATCATGATCCATGAATGCTTCATACTTATTCATGGATGCGACATTGCGTGCAAACGTCACGTTGCCACCAGCAGTATTGATGGACAGCGTACCGCCATCGAGCTGGAGACGTGCTTCGTTCTGGATATTGACAGCGCCGCCAGACGTTTCGATTACACGATTATTCTCGCCAGAGTTCATGCCGCCAAAGAACGTGGCGCCATTCGCACCCGTCGTCAGCGAGCCGCCGCCCGTACGGATATCGGCATTGATATTGATGCCGCCCTTATCATCACCATCCGTATCCGCCTTGAGGACAACATTCAGTGCAGCTGTTGCATTGATATCCGCATTGATGTTGATATCATTCTCTGCTTCCAGTGTCAGCGTATTTTTTCCCGGTGTCGTCTGGTCGACATTCAGCGCCGACTCCAAAGAAATATCCGCATTATGATAGGTACGGTCCATCGCCTGAATCGTGACATTGTTCTTTTTCAGAGCATTAACAATGGACGAGGTCTTCAGGTAAGTCGTATCGCGTGTATACGAATTATCCCCTTCAGAAACACTAGTACGTCCCGTATCACTGATGACAACTTCCGTCGGATCGAGCAACCATTCGCCAGTTTTACCCGTCTGGCCAGATGTGTCGATATTGACCGTATCACCGATTTCGAGGTAGTCGCCCGACGTTTCAATCAGACCGCCGTCGACCGTGCCGCGGGCCAGCAGCGCTGCCCCCTCTTTGACGTGCGTTTCCGCACCGATGGCTTTGATAGAGCCTGCACTCTGCCCGGCCTCCATGCCGGATGCATCAAGCGTGCCGTTGATCTCAACGATGCCGCTTTCGCCGCCGTCGAGCAGGATCTCGCCCTTCTCGTTCTGGCGCAGCGTCTTCGCCTCAATCGTACCCGTGTTGTTGACGACCGTGCTCATCACGTCGCCGGCCTGCTTCGCCGTCATCACGACGTAGCCGCCATCAGCTTTCAGGACGCCGCTGTTGAGCGTGCTGGCTTTCGCGAGCGCACCGTCAACCGTAAAGTTAAGCTTGCCGGCCGTATCGGCAGACAGGTTGATATTCTTGGCTGCGGCCAGAGCAATCTTGCCGCCTTCATTTTCAATCGTGCCGCTATTCTCGACAGACGCTGCATGCAGCGCAACGAGACCGCCTTCGGCGCGAATCGTACCTTCATTGATGACTTTCGCCGTGGAATCGTCAGCAAGCTCCAGATTGAGCGTGCCGTCGCCATTGCCAAAGGCTTCCATCTGGCTGTCGCTCACCCGTGCAGTGGAGGCCACGAGCGAACCAACATCGACGGAAGCGTTCTGACCGAACAGGACGCCATTGGGATTGATGACAAATACCTGTCCATTGGCTGTGAGGCTGCCGTCAATGAACGTCTTGGCATCACCGGTCACGCGGTTGAGTGCAATTGAAGCGGCGTCTGGCTGGTTGAAGTGAACGCGTTCATCGTTATTGATGTCGAATCCCTTCCAGTCAATTGCGAGCTTCTTCGAATCCTGGTTGATTGTCATGTCCTTATCCTGGCGCACAATTTCACCATGACCAGAACGGATTGTTTCGCCCTGCGGCATCGCATAAGAGATGCCACCAAAGGACATCGCCATCATCGTCGCAGCCAAAGCGGCAGTTTTGCGATGCCAGGTTCTGCGTATTTTGCGTTTCATAATGGTTCCCCCTTTTTATTGCGCTTGTCTAATACGCTCCCTTTCTTCCGCAATTTTGTTGTCGTAGTTATGCTAGGTATTGTTAGTGAAAAGATTATAATCAGAACCTAATATTCTTACTATTCTTATTATAATCTTTTATGCATTAATTCGCAATAAGAATAAATGCAGGTTATCATTTATTTGTTCTATATTTATGAGCTATGCAAGTATACAATAAGTTATTTTCTATCTAAGTTTAGCATAGCAAAATTTTTTTTACTTGTCCCTGTCAAAAATGACAGGTTTCACAGTAAAATTTAATTTTTTAATCGCTTTCTATTTTTATTTTCTTTCTATACAAAAAAGAGCAGGTTGTCAGGAAATTCCTGACAGCCTGCCCAATTGCAGGGGGTGGCTACTGATTTCGACTTTGAGCACTTCGTCTCCACACTGCGTGCCGAGCATCGAGCCTG
>JBJEAV010000468.1:0-5660 GCA_051869395.1 Prevotella sp. | reverse complement strand
TTTCACGAAGACAACGTTGCGTGCAACGCTGCAACGCTGCAACGCTGCAACGCATCTCCCCCACTTTCGTATGATAATTCATTCAAGTTTCTGAAGTAACTATCTGTCTGTATATGGGAATGCCCGCTGGCAATTATTTGTGGATTCTCAATGCGCAGCCACTGGGAGCGCAGGCGTCTCGCCTGCGGCTAACGTAGAGAGTAATCAAAACATTGCGGGGGAAGATATATGCTTTCTCGGCAGGCCGCGGGCGGGACGCCCACGCTCCCAGAGGCATCCGCACTGTTCTTTACTTCAGAAACTTGAGTAAAGTTAGCACAGATTATCTCAGATTTTGAGCCGTTGGCTCGGATTATTTAAGATTGAAAGATTGAAAAATTGAAAGATTAAAAAATTAATCTCTGTGATAATCTGTGGACTATAAAAACTTTAATACGACGCCTGGCATGGGATGCCTAAGGCTATGACCCGGTCGCGGATGGAATCGAGTTCCTCGTGGGTGGCTTTTTCGAGGCCTTGGGCGGGAGTCTCACGGTCGATGGTATATACCATCACCTCGCGCGGGGCTATCTCACGCACGGCGGAGAGCCATGGGAGGACATAGGCATCGCCGGTGTTGTCAACGCTCTCGCCATGGTAGGTGCCTTTCATGAACATCGTCTGGATGATGAGATGACCGTGGAATGACTTCATGTCGTCGATGATGCGGCGTACGTCGTAGTTGCCTGTGGGACGATCTACGTTATTTATATATAGAGGGTCTATGGTGTCGAGCTTGAGGATGTTGTTATCCACGGTCATGAGAGCCTCGCGTACCTCGGGACGATGGATGAAGGTGGAGTTGCTGAGCACCGACACCTTGGCGTTGGGGAAATACTCATTGCGCAGGCGTATGACATCTGCCATAATGGCAGCGAACTGAGGGTGGGAGGTAGGCTCGCCATTACCGGCAAAGGTGAGGACGTCGGGCGCAGGCCCGTGGGCTTTCATGTCGCACAGTCGTGCTTCGAGGGCGGTGATTACCTCCTCGCGGGTGGGGAGCTTGGATTGCGGACGGTGGTCGGCATTGAATCCGCACTCGCAGTAGATGCAGTCGAATGAACATACCTTGCCGTCGGACGGCAGGAGGTTGATGCCGAGTGACACGCCGAGACGACGGCTGTGGACAGGGCCGAAGATGGGGGATGGATATATTACAGTACTCATAAGCGATTCTTTTTTGGGTGCAAAGGTAGTGAGAAATTAGGAATTAGGAATTAGAAATTAGGAATTATATGCGTTTGCTGGGTTAAATAATATTAAAATATTGCCATATTTGAAAAAAATCCTCATTCCTCATTCCTAATTCCTAATTATTTTCGTACCTTTGTGCCGAAATTAGGTGTAGTATGTACTTTTGTAAATGAGCAGAAGAAGAAAAAAGACCCGCGGCAATCAGAGGCTGCAGGTTGTAACGTTATGTATAAGCACCTCGTTGGTGCTGGTTCTTTTGGGTATGGTGGTGTTCTCCGTGCTGACAGCGAATAACCTGTCGGCATACGTGAAGGAGAATCTCACGGTGACGGTGATGCTTGGTGACAATACGACAGTCAATCAGGCTCATCTTTTGTGTCGTGACCTCTATCATCGTCCCTATTCCCGCAACATCGACTATATCAGCAAGGAGCAGGCCCAGAGGGAGCAGTCGGAGGCGATGGGCAGTGACCCTTCGGAGTTCTTGGGCTTCAATCCCTTTGTTGCCACGCTTGAGATACAGTTGAAGTCGGATTACGTGTGTCGCGACTCGATGAAGTGGATAGCCAAGGAGCTTAGGGCGAACCCGAAGGTGATTGACGTGGCTTATCAGGAGGACCTGATGGACAAGGTGAACGATAACCTTCGCAAGGTGAACATGATATTGCTTGCGCTTGCGGTGCTGCTGACGTGCGTGTCGTTCTCGCTAATTAATAATACGGTGAGGCTGAGTGTTTATTCGCGTCGGTTTGTTATTCACACGATGAAGCTTGTGGGAGCGTCGTGGCGATTTATCCGCTGGCCGTTTATGAAGCAGGCTCTTGTGGTGGGATTGATAGCGGCGGTGTTGGCTTGCGGCATGCTTGCCGCCTGTGGTTACGGTCTTTATACGTTTGAGCCTGGCATTGTGGCGATATTGACATGGCGCGAGTTGGTGATAGTAGGCGCATCGGTGTTCCTCTTCGGCATCCTCATCACGTGGATGTGCTCGTATTTCTCGGTGAACAAGTTCCTGAGAATGACGGCGGGGGAGATTTACAAGATTTAATATTGAAAGATTGAAAGATTGAAAAATTGAAAAATAAAATATATTATGGATAAGAAGGAATTGGCATTTGACAAGATGAACTACATACTGTTGGCAGTGGGCATGGCAGTTGTGGTATTGGGATTCATATTGATGAGCGGTAGCGGTTCTACCGAAACGAGTTACGACCCCGACATATTCAGTGCGCGCCGCATAAAGGTTGCGCCGGTGGTGTGTCTCGTGGGATTCGTCTCGATGATTTATGCAGTCATCCGCAAACCGAAGAACTGATTAAATATTGAAATATTGAAATATTGAAAGATTGTAATTGTAAATTCTAAATATAAAGTGGATTGGTTAGAAGCATTGGCGTTGGGCTTGATACAGGGCCTGACGGAATATTTGCCGGTGAGCAGTAGTGGTCACTTGGCTATTGGTTCGTATTTGTTCGGCATTGAGGGCGAGGAGAACCTTGCTTTCACAGTGGCAGTGCATGTGGCAACAGTGTTGAGCACGCTCGTGATACTGTGGAAGGAAATCGACTGGATTTTCCGCGGCTTGTTCAAGTGCGAGCTTAACGACGAGACGAAGTATGTGTTTAACATCATCATATCGATGATCCCAGTGGGCATCGTGGGCGTGTTCTTTAAGGATTACGTTGAGGACGTGTTCGGTTCGGGACTTATGATTGTGGGCTGTATGTTGTTGCTGACTGCAGCCCTGCTGACATTCTCTTTCTATGCGAAGCCCCGCCAGAAGGATAAGATAAGCCTTAAGGACGCGTTTATCATCGGTGTGGCACAGGCATGCGCCGTGATGCCGGGACTGTCGCGCTCGGGCAGTACGATAGCCACAGGCTTACTGCTTGGCAACAAGAAGGAGTCATTAGCACAGTTCTCGTTCCTGATGGTGATACCGCCGATATTGGGTGAGGCATTGCTCGACGTGATGAAGGCAGTGAAGGGCGAGGAAGCCTTTGGAGGCATCGACGTGCTGCCGTTGGCAGTGGGATTCATAGCCGCCTTCGTGTCGGGATGCTTGGCATGCAAGTGGATGATTAACATCGTTAAGAAGGGCAAGCTGATTTACTTCGGCATCTATTGCGCCATAGCGGGAGTGGTGACGCTGATTTGCAGCTTGATTTAATTAACACAGAGACACAGAGGCACAGAGATTAATTTTTAAGTTATGATTATGATACAGAGAGAAAACTCTGTGACTCCGTGACTCTGTGTTGAACAATATAAATTTGACGTTTGTGAATTTCATAGAAGGCGAATACATATATCTGAACAAGCCGTACAGGATGTCGAGCTTCGGGGCACTGGCCCGCGTGCGCTACCTTATTTCGCAGAAAGAGGGCGTGAAGAGGGTTAAGACGGGACATGCGGGCACGCTTGACCCGCTCGCCACGGGAGTGCTGATACTCTGTACAGGCAAGAAAACCAAGGAGATAGAACGACTGCAGTATCATACCAAGGAATATACCGCCACACTGCAGTTGGGAGCCACCACCCCGAGCTACGACATGGAGCACGAGGTGGATGCCACCTATCCCACAGAACATATCACGCGCGAGCTGATAGAGGAGAAACTGAAGCTCTTCGTGGGCGACATAGAGCAGGTGCCCCCGGCATATTCCGCCTGCAAGGTGGGAGGCGACAGGGCATACAAGCTGATGCGCAAGGGCAAGGACGTGGAGCTGAAACCCAAGCAGCTGCATATCGACGAGATTGAGCTTACGGACTTCGACGCCGGGAAGATGCAGGCAAGCATCAGGGTGGTGTGCGGAAAAGGCACTTACATACGCGCCTTGGCAAGGGACATCGGCGAGGCACTTGGCAGCGGTGCTTATCTCACGGCACTGTGCCGCACGCGACTCGGCGACGTGAGGATAGAGGATTGCGTGAAGCTCGACGATGTGCCGGAGTGGCTGGGTCGCGTCTGCGACGCGAGATTGAAAAAATGAAAAATTGAAATATTGAAGAATTTTAAAATTAAAATTTTATATTGATATAATGAAGTTATCAGAATTCAGCTTTAACTTGCCAGAGAGCAAGGTGGCTTTAGAGCCTCCTTACAAGGCATTTAAGAATGATGACGGGACAGTCGATAAGATTTATCGCCGCGACGAGTGTCGTCTGATGGTTCTTCATCGCAAGAGCCAGAAGATAGAGATGTATAAGACAGATGAGGACGGCAAAGAGATTAAGGGAGCTGACGGCAATAGTGTGTATATGACATTCCGCGATGCCATCAACTACTTTGATGAGGGCGACACCTTCGTATTCAATGACACAGCGGTTTTTCCCGCCCGTCTTTATGGCACCAAGGAGAAGACCGACGCCAAGATAGAGGTGTTCCTGCTGAGGGAGTTGAACCCCGAATTCCGACTGTGGGACGTGCTCGTTGAGCCTGCCCGCAAGATACGCATCGGCAACAAGCTGTTCTTCGACGGCGACGGTCCTATGGTGGCAGAGGTGATAGACAACACCACGAGCCGCGGACGCACGCTGAGATTCCTTTATGACTGTCCTCACGACCAGTTCAAGAGAGAGCTTTACGACCTTGGCGAGGCACCGCTGCCGCGATACATCGTTGACCGCCGTCCTGCCACACCCGACGATATGGTCAACTTCCAGACGATTTACGCCAAGCATGAGGGTGCAGTGACAGCTCCTGCCACTGGTTTGCACTTCAGCCGCGAGATGATGAAGATGATGGAAATCAGGGGTATCAACTTTGCCTTCATTACCCTGCATTGCGGATTGGGATGCTTCGACGCGATTGAGGTGGAGGACTTGTCGAAACACAAGATGAACTCCGAGCAGATCAGGATAAGCAAGGAGGCTTGTGACTTAGTGAACGAAACCAAGGACAAGGAGCACAGGGTGTGCGTAGTGGGTATCTCAACGGCCAGGGCTACCGAGTCGGCTGTGGGTACCGACGGCAGGTTGAAGGAGTTTGACGGTTGGACCAACAAGTTTATTTTCCCGCCGTATGATTACGGTCTTGCCAATTCGATGATTACCAATTTCTATCATTCAGAGTCGATTATGCTGATGGCAACGGCTGCCTTCGGCGGCTATGACCTTGTGATGGAGGCATATCACTTGGCTGTGAAGCACGACTACCGGTTCGGTTGCTACGGCGATGCAATGCTGATTTTGGATGATTAACCTATAGCCCTGAAAGGGAGGCATAAAACGATGTTGAATTGTGAGGGGGTGCGTAGCCATAGCCCTGAAAGGGCGACATAATATGAGGTTGAATTCGAGAGGCTGCGTAGCCATAGCCCTGAAAGGGCGACATAATATGAGGTTGAATTCGATGGGACGCGCAGCCATAGCCCTGAAAGGGCGACATAATATAGGATAGGGCGTAAGCCCTATCATTGAGT
>JBJEAV010000467.1:0-5681 GCA_051869395.1 Prevotella sp. | reverse complement strand
GTGGAGTGCTATACGGGCGTGAAAATCTCGCAGAGCACTCTCAAGAGGCTGTGGGGATATGTGAGTTGCGGGAGCTGTCCAAGTGGATATGTGCTCGACACGCTTGCCTCAATGGTGGGATATACGAGCTTGAAAGATTTTGTAAAGATGAGTTCGGATTGTGACAGCAGTTGCAGGATTATGCGACGGAAGTTGAAGACATCGGCTCTCACCCTGGGCGACAAGATCGAGTTGAAGTGGTCGCCATTGCGCATGTTGATTGCCGATTACAAAGGAGACGACAGGTTTGTGGTGGAACATGCGGAGAACTGCAAACTCATTGCCGGCGACTCCTTTCATTGCAGTTGCGTGATTGAGGACGAACCGCTCTATCTCACTGATGTGAGTCACCCCGGAATAGAGTCTTGTGATTATGTGTGCGGCAAGTTGAGTGGAGTGAAATGGCGTGTCATAGTAGGTGATACTAACGAAACGGAATCAGAAAAAGAATAGAGTGGAGACATCGGAGTTCATAACCATAAATAATGCCAACGACACAGGCGACTGGTATTCGGCCAACTGCATCATCTCGCGCGAGACGATTGACGGACGGGTGATGATGAGAAAGTCGCTCAGGCGGCAATTCCTCGGCAATAGCGACCATCGCGACATGCTCAGGAAGGAGTATGCCGTGGGGAGCCTGTTGGCTGAGCGCACGCCTTACATCGTGGGCTATCGCAAGATGACGGACAACGACGAGGAGTGCAGCTTATGGATGGACTATATCGAGGGCGAGACGGTGGAAACACTAATGTCAATACATCCCGATTATTTCCTGAGTGAGAGGAATTTCCGCAGGTTTCTGATGCAACTGCTTGAGGGATTGGAAGAGATGCACGCCTGTCAGGTGGTGCACATGGACATCAAACCGGCCAACGTGATGCTCACGTCGATCAATCGGGACGTGAGAATTATCGACCTCGGACTAAGCTACACCTACAGCCACCCCACGTCGGCAGGAATGACCAACGCTTTTGCTGCTCCCGAGCAGAAGACGGGCGGAAGTGTGGACGCGCGCACTGACATTTATGCCGTGGGCAAGATGATAGAGTATATCGAGCAGAGGCTCAACTCAGGGGGAAGGACATATTATTTGCCAAGCACTATCCGCAGTATCAAAGACAGATGCATACACGACAACAAGAACGAGAGATGGCAGTCGTGTGGCGACATCATCCGCAGGCTCAACAAGGGCGGAAAGCGGTTGTGGATATGGCTGTTGTGCATAGCATTGGTGGGCGCAATATCGTCGGCGGTATATATGGAGAGCATGAATGGAGTTTTTACCGACAGCGGTGGAATGAAATATGCAGTGTTGTCGAGTGACAGTGGCACATGCGCCATAATAGGCCGACAGAAAGGGGAAGATCGCCCGAATATCTATATCAGCGACCATGTGCAATACCGTGGGCGCACCTATACAGTGACTGAAATTGCCGATAGTGCCTTCAAGGGCGACATGAATCTGGTGACGGTGTGTTTTCCGAGCACTCTCCGACGTATAGGTGCTGGAGCATTCAAGGAATGTAAGAAGATGATTTCGGCCGACATTCCCGATGGCGTGACATATATCGGACCCACAGCCTTTTGGTGGTGCGAAAAGTTGGAGTCGGTACATCTGCCCAAGGGCATCCGACGCATACCGATGGCGTGCTTCAGTATCTCGGCTCTTCGAGAGGTCAACGTGCCCGAGGGGGTGGAGAGTATAGGTTTTGATGCCTTTGCCAAATGCGACAGCCTGACGGAGATCAGTCTTCCCAACTCGTTGCGCGTCATCGAGCGAGGGGTATTTTGGCAGTGCCATGGCATTAAGCGGATAGTGATTCCCGCGAATGTGGCAGAGATAGGGCAGTATAACTTTCTCGGGTGCACATCGTTGGAAGTAATCAGGAATCTGTCGGAGGTGCCACAGGATGTCATTGATATCTTTGACACCAAGATGGCGCATCTTATTAAGTTAGAGGTGCCACTAATGGCAGTTGAGGCATACAGGCGTTCGGCAGGATGGAATAAATGCGAGATAGTTTCTATAGAATAATACAAACCAAAATAATTATAATCGTTATGTTTGAAATATTGAATATACTGAATGATTACCTCTGGACTTATGTCGTAATCACGCTATTGGTGTTCTGCGCCTTGTATTTCACCATTAGACTCAAGGGGGTGCAGTTTCGCAATATAGGCGACATGCTGAAAGTGATAGTGGAGAAACCAGGTGACCAGAAGATTGGCGCGTTCCAGGCGTTTGCAGTGTCGTTGTCAAGCCGTGTGGGTACGGGAAACCTTGCAGGTGTGGCTTCTGCCATATTTGTCGGAGGTCCCGGGGCGGTGTTCTGGATGTGGATGATGGCTCTCTTCGGAGCTGCCACGGCATTTGTTGAGGCTACGCTTGCCCAACTATACAAGCGCAAGGGTGAGGACTCGTTCTATGGCGGTCCGGCATATTATATGCAGCACGGATTACATCGCAAGTGGATGGGAGTGCTGTTTGCCGTACTCATCACCATCACCTTCGGTATGGCTAATCAAGTGATACAGAGCAACACCCTCTGCGACGCCCTTGCCGACTCGCTCGCCATCGATGCCAAATGGATTGGGGCTGCAATCACCATTGCCACACTCGTCATCATCTTCGGAGGAATACGTCGCATCAGCCATTTCGCCAGTATCGTAGTGCCGTTTATGGCTATCGGATATGTCATCATAGCATTGATAGTGATACTCATGAATATCACTGAGATTCCGGCAATGATAGTACTCATAGTGAAGAGTGCATTCGGACTGGAGCAAGCCGTGGGTGGTGCCTTCGGCATGGCTGTTATGCAGGGAGTGAAGCGAGGTCTGTTCAGCAATGAGGCTGGAGAGGGCAGCGCGCCCAATGCCGCCGCCATCGCCCACACGTCGCATCCCGTGAAACAAGGACTGCTTCAGGCGTTGGGAGTGTTCACCGACACTATCGTCGTATGTTCATGTACGGCATTCATCATCCTCCTTTCGGGAATATATGATAGCGGTCGCGACGGAATCATCCTCACCAAGTATTCCCTTGAGCACCACATAGGCCCTCTTGGCGGTATGTTCATCACGGCTGCCATCTTCCTCTTTGCCTACAGCACCATCATCGCCAACTATTTTTATGGCGAGACAAACATAAGGTTCATCACAAGTAAAATGTCATATATCAACCTCTTCCGCATCATTACGGGAGTGACCGTGATGGCTGGTGCACTCATATCACTTCAGGAGGCATGGAGTATCGTCGATTTGGCTATGGGAGTGATGACAATAGTCAATCTTGCCGCCATCATCCAACTCTCACCAAAAGCCTTCTTCCTCCTGCGCAATTACATCGCACAAAAGAAAGAAGGCCGTAATCCTGAGTTCCATCGCTCGATGATGCCCGAGATTGAGAAGGACATCGAGTGTTGGGAATAGAGGTTCAGAGAGGGAGGTTTATTGTTCCTCCCATCTCAACACCGCTCCGTTGCGTCTTGCGGGGTCAGCACCCTTGAAGTCCATGGAGTAGGGGCTGCCGGTCGTTGGGCTTTTCCCTATATATGTATGGGTGCGTGTGGACATAAGCATGAACTCCTGGTTGAGGTAGTCCTGCCACAGGAATTCCTCAGCCTTGCTCTCGTCGGTGGTAAGTCTCACGTCGCCTGCTATGCCATAGCCTGCCACAAACACGTATCGCCCGTCTTTACACTGTAGTATGACCTTGCCGTTGCCGCGGTCGATGATGCGGAACCGGGTGAGGTCGCCCTTGTCCTCTGCACGCGTGTCATATACCAGTCCGTGGGGAGTGGCGTGCATGGGAAGTCCCGTGGCGAGGTTTATGATGCGGAAAGTCTTACCGTAAGGTATGTTTTTGCTGCGGTCTGCCTTGGTCTCCTCTACAGTGAAGTTGTCAAACAAGGCATAGCCGCCTTTCTGTCCCTTTACGTTGAAAGCGAAGAGTGAGAGTCGTGAGCCTTGGAAGGATATGAGTTGGTAGGAGAGTTTCATGTTGCCTCCTATAGGGCGGAATGTCTCTCCGTCAGTGGAGTACTCGTAGTGTCCCTGGTCGTTGTCAAAGTCACCGTCGAAGCGCAGCCAGATGCGTCCGTCCGCGAGTGCTATCTCCTGGTCAATGGTGTCGTTGTTGAGCTGTTCGAAGCATCTGAGCCTTATGCTCTTGCCGTCCTTGACAATGCCTGTCCACGAACAAGGCACATTGATGTTGCCAAGACCTGCCACGTCGCCGTCCTTGAGATTCTTTACATTGAGTTCTACGGTGGTGATGCTCGACGGTCCTATTACTCGCTGGGTCAGCGTGTTGCGTGCCCACATGAGCTGTTCGGCAGGCATGGTGTGCAACTGTAGTTTGCCTCCTTTCAGTTGCCACATGGTGTCATCGGGATTGTGGTTCCATTGCCATACGCGTCCGAGCGACTTGCCGTTGAAGTCCTCGTTGCGCTCGTATGGTGCGTGGGGCTTGATATCTTCTGTGCCGGGTATGTTGGGCTTGAACCATGTGCGTGGGGCACGGCCGAGGTTGCCTTCGAGTCCGAGCATGGGCCAGCCGTCTTTCCATGTGATGGGAGCCAATGTCACGGTGCGTCCTATGGAGTGGAAGTCCATCATGAGCAGTGCATACCATTCCCCTGTCTGTGTTTGCACGATTCCGCCCTGGTGTATGTTGGTGCATGCCGTGGCGTCGGGATCTACAGGACCCAGTCCGAACTTTGTGCCGTCAGGCACGATGCGTCCCTTCACCTGTGTCAGCGATGCCGCATGATAGCCAAATGTCTCGTCGGCAGTGATGGTGATGGTCTCATAGGGTCCCCAGATGCTTTTTGAGCGTGAGCATAGGGTGCGGCCGTTGGGCTTGTAGTCAGTGGAGATGATGTAGTACATTCCGTTTATCTTGTATGCGTGATGTCCCTCGCCCACGGCATTTCCCTCCGGTATGATGATGCGGTCGGTTTCGTCAATAGGTCCGCTCATGTCCGGCTTAAGCTCTGTGCAGTGAACCTCGCCATATCCATGTATGGCATATATCTTGCCGTCATCGTCAAACAGCACGCTGAGGTCGTATATGCGTCCTTCCATGTTGTGGTGTTTCCATGGTCCCTTGATGTCCTTGCTTGTAAAGCATTGTAGTCCTTTGCCGTTGACGTTGGAGAAGACATAAAACTGTCCGTTGGCATATCTGATGGCGGGAGCCCAGATGCCTTGGCCGTATATCTCCTTGTGGTTCTTGAGTGAGAATGCATCGTCGTCAAAGTCGAAGCGGTCAAAGCAGTAGCTGACATTCTCCCAGTTGACGAGGTCGCGCGAGTGCAGTATTACAAGTCCCGGCACGGTGTGCATGGTTGTGCCGGCGAGGTAATAGTCGTCGCCCACCCGCAGGATGTCGGGGTCGGAAAACTCGTCGTAGAAGAGCGGGTTGGTAAATGTGCCGTTGCCGTTGTCGGCAGTCCACGATGTTGTCTGGGCCTGCAAGGGCAGTACGAGCATGGTGGATAGTAGTGTAGTTACAATTAAGTTTTTAATCATAGTGTAAATGGTTTTGAATTCGGCTACAAAGATATATAATATATTTTATATTTATGGTATATATGCCCGAATATTTAACTTAAATTATATTTGATTCAGTT
>JBJEAV010000466.1:2107-5703 GCA_051869395.1 Prevotella sp. | reverse complement strand
AGCATCTCCCCAATTGGTCAGTTCGGGGGTATCCGTCTGTCCATGTTCCTTCAAGGCCCTGCGAAAACGCACTAACTGCTTCCTTGCTGTTAGTTTGGCAGCACCTGTAAATTGGAAGTCAAACTTGTAGTCGTATGCCTCTCGGATAAGGAATGTCTTCCCTACACGACGCCTTCCATATACGGCAATAAACTGCGAATACTCTTCCGAAAGAGCATTCAACAATATTTGTTTTTCTTTGTCTCTACCTATTAGCATTGCAATAATCCAATTTTGGCGCAAAGATAATGCTTTTCGGGCGAAAAACAGCGGAAACTGCTAATTATTTTATGTTTCCGCTGGTTTATTAACGATTTTTGCCAAATAACCTCTCGATTTGAGTAATAATTTGCATTCTAAGGCGGTACAGGGGACAGTCCCTCGTACCGCTTAGACACGGCTCTGTTAGCGCTGGTGATGCGGATGCCTCTGGGAACGTGGGCGTCTCGCCCGCGGCTTGTCGAGAAAACACATATCTTCACTCTTCATTCTTCAATCTTCATTTTTCATTCCAATGTCACTGCCATCAGTCCAACGACGATGTCATTGGAGAGAGTCTTGATGCGGAGAGCTCTTATCCTGCGGGAGGGATCAAGAGGCATCTTTAATATCACTCCCGCTCCATTGTCGATGGTGTAGCGGTTGTCCTCGCCTATCTTCTTCTCCTTGGTTTTATCCATAGAGGGAATGGCGGACAGGAGTTCCTTGGCATTTATGTGACGCCCTACCCTGCCGTTGTCAAGACGGAAACGGAGAGGCATCACGGGGGCTGACCAGAAGGCTTTGCCGTCGAAGACGAACTCCTCGTTGATGGTGGGCCAGTTTATCGGATTCTCAAGTCGGAGAGTGTCGCACGTCCCGTCTTCATATTCCGCAATAATCAGGGCATTGTCTATGCGGCTCTGCATGTTGTTGGTTGTACCAGCCAACATCAGATATGCGGCATTATGAGACTGCGACTTCGGGGAAACGGGAATCACGACCTCATCGGGATAATTATCCCAAAGCGAGGAGAATACAATATTGTTGCCCTTGCGCGGAATAAGGAATGACAAACCCTTGCCGGTGTCATATACTCCAAGGGCGTCATTGCCAGGAAGAGGCGTGGCGCACGCCCTGAGTCCCGCATCGTCAATCTCGGCGGTCTGTTTGGGATGACACCACTCGCCTATTCCCTGCACGGGGAGCTGAAGGGTGGTGTATGGCGGACGCGGACTCTCGTATCTGTTGCGGAAGATGTCGTTGAGATTGGCGTTGTATGCCCCCGTGATGTCTATCATCTCATGCTTGTCGGAGGCATTGGGGGTGATGTCCTCAAGTCCCATACTGCGTATGTAGTCCTTGGAATTGACATTATGTCTTGCCGACAGTATTTCGGGATATGCCGGGGGATTTGGCAGACGGGTGCGATCCACTGTTATGGTTTGGCTTTCGCCGGTAGTTCCTTCTGTATCCATATAAGCTCCGCATCCCGCGTTTGTCCTTACCACGATTTTCAGGGGCTGCGCGAAATGCTGTTCTATCTGATATATGTCACGATTGCCCTCACGCTTGTATGAAAAACTCAGATAGGGGGTGCGTATGCTTGCCTCGTGCCAGTCTTCGGGGAAGGCTGGTTTGAGGATGCACTGTCCGTTGAGGGCGTCGGGAGTGATGCCGAAGAGTCCGTTGATAATCGCACGGCTCGTGATGCCGAGGTTGTCGCCGAAGTCACGGTAAGCCTCGTTTCGCTCGCGGTCGTAGAAACTGATTTGTCCGAAGTTGCCGGGAGACTTGCCAAGGAGCATCTCGTCGGTGAGGTCGCTCTTCAGCAGGCGGAATCCCTCATCGGTGCGTCCTGCCTGGAAATATGCCAATGCCATGTTTGCCACTTCCTCATGTGCCACATTGTTGGTGCTCCACGCGTAGGGCATCCAGTCGGTGGTGGAGAGTGTATATCCTATTGTGTCATCTTCGTTGATGACAATGGGGATATGGGGGATGTCGCGATCTACATATCTTGTTGCGAGATACGCCTGTTCAGGCGAGCAGGCACCACAGTCTATCGGGGTGTAGATAGTCCAGAGGGCGGCACTCTTATGAAGCCGTTTGAGTCCCATGAGGTCCTGAAATTCCGCCCAATGTCCACGGTCTTTCATCCACAGTCGTTCGTTCATCGCCTTGAGTATAGCCTCAGCCTCGTCTCTATATGGCTTGCCGTCCTCGCCTATGATTTCGGCAATACGTGCAGCAAGGAGATTGCCACGATAGTTATATGCAGAGGAATGGGTGACGGCACCACCGTTGTAGTAGAGGGCATCGGACGCCCAGATGCAGCAATAGGCGTCGTAGAGATGGTCGCCGTCGGGGTCGAAATTGCGTTTCTCCCATTCGAGATGACTCTTCAGTACGGGCCAGAACTCCCTTAACTTCCTCTCGTCGGCATCATAGGAGAGATGCCACAGAAGTCCGTCGATGTAGTTGAGGTTCATGTCGTAGTGGTGCATCACGTCGTTGCGGTCGGGATAGCGGCAGATATATCCGTTGCTGTACATCTGCGTTCCCCAACGTTTCTCTGCCCTTGCCATATTCAGGGCACTGTCCTGACGGGGATGTGGCAATATGGCGGGAACATCCTTCACCTGACTGCGGGCGTAGGCCTGGAAATGACGGTAGGAGCGGTCGGTCCACCCGACGGCATCTCCCACATAACAGCCTCGCCATCCAGCCAACGGTATTCGCCATCCGATACATCCGTGCTGCCAGGTGTTGCCGTCCCACAGTCCGTCGGCTGCCGCCATAAGCACACTGCCGAGGGTGTTGAACAGAGGGTCGGGGGTGTTTATCTCAAGCCGAGACATAATGGACTGTCGTAAAGAATCTTCGGCAGAAAAAAGCAGCTCCAGCCCCCCTGCCCCCCGGTGGGGGGTGTTTGCGGACTCGGTATATAATTCTTTATTAGTTTTTAATAAGAGGTAGGTTTCTCCTCGTCCGTCCCATGTTGTCTTTGCCACGGGTTGTGACTTGAGGTCGGCATCAAACTTCGTCAAGTCATCAACGCCTAAGTCGCCATTGCGCTGGAACTTGCTGTTTCTTGCATTGGAAAGGACAGCCTCGAATTGAATCTTCTTGGATGGAGACTTGGTGCGTCCTTTTTTTATCTCCGACGTGGTGAATCTCCAAATAGCATCCTCGTCTTGCAAGAAGGATGCCATGGCATAGATGTCAATCCTTAGGTCTCCATGGCTCAGAAGGTATGTTCTTCTTCCGCCAAGATAGCGTGCCTCGCAATCAAAGTATGCCGAGTCGAGAGATATTCTCTCCTTGCCTATAATGGCATAGAGCCTGAGGTTGCGGCACTCGCCTTTCTTAAATGTGGCGAATATCGGGCGATCGGATGTTTCAAGACGGAAAGGACCGTTTGTCCCATACAACGCCCTTGTATATCTGTTCTCGCCATTAAGGCACACTATCTCCCGTCCCTCAGGGCGATACTGGTATTTTCTTCCCGCCATTGCTCCCGGCAAGGCAAGAATAAGCATTAGCGATATTATCAGTGTTCTCATTATAGTCTTAAA
>JBJEAV010000466.1:0-2007 GCA_051869395.1 Prevotella sp. | reverse complement strand
CCGGGGTTCGGCGAGTCGCATCCGTCCCATCCGGCACACATCATTGCCACGGCAGTGAGCAAACCGCCGTTTCCTGGCATATAGAGTCGCAAGCGCTGGTCCTGATAGTTATGTCCGCTGACGAGGTAGGTGTTGGTGCGCTTGGGCATGAGCAGGGCATCCACCGCCATGTCAGCCTCGCCGAGTCGCGCACAGGTCATTGCCGTCATGGGATAGTCCCATCCCCAGGTCTTGTCCCAGTTCCAGTTGTCCCATATCCATCTGAGGGTGTTTGCCATCACCTTTTTGTCCAACAGTTTGTTGTCGGGCATCATTCCCAAGGCACCGAGCAGGGCGGGATGGTCGCTTGTCATACGAATGTCGGTATATGTGTTGACGGCACTCTCAGCTGCGAGATACAATCCGTCGGAGTTGAATGCCAGGGGCGACAGTTTGTCAATCACCTTTTGCGTGTCTTCCATAGGTGCGAGTCCGCGTCTCGTTCTCCACTTCTGCGACATGTCGAGTGCGGTGAGCCAATATGAGAGTTCGAAGGGAGGGTTAATCGTGGAGTCGGCTTTTAGTGTCTCCTGTGCGGGAATGCAGCCACGCAGGATATACCGGTCGCGGAGGGCGTCATATTCGGCGAAATCAGTCATGAAGAGGGCAGTTTCATCCACGAGCTTGCCGTATTTGTCCAATACCTTTTCGCGCTCATCATCCGATTTGGCGGCACGGTAAAGCAGTTCAGCCATATAGGTGAGATGGGGCTGCTGCCATATCAGGAACGAACCGACATTCGACGGTGCTTCCTCAGCCGAGGGGTCGGTCATCTTCATCCATCTCACTCCCTTGAATCCCTGACGTTGGGCTATCAGGCGTGCCTTCTCCTCTGCCGAGGCATACCAGGAGAGTTGGCGGTCGAGCAGTGCGGGCTTGTTCCACAGCCCATAATGAACGAGATGCCACCATGTCATTTCGAGGTGGAACTTCCCGAACCACGAGTTATATGTGAGTCCCGTTTCCTGTGGGGGGATATTGCCTGCCTCCTGTGCTCCCATAAGATACTGGCTGAGGATGATGCGGCGCTCAAGTTCGGCAGCCCTTTTGTCCTTCACATTGCCGAAGTCGATGAATCCGCCCTCATTCCAATATGCGCTCCAACGGTCGGCAGATGCCTTGGCGCATGAGGTGAAGTCGGGATTGGCAGGGGATTTCGCATTTTTCCCGGATTTTGCGGATAAACCGGATTTATTGTAATCCTCTTGGAATAACGCCGAGAATGAGAGGCTCTTGCCTTTTGCCTTGAGGATAATCCTGTGTTGTGCCGTCTGCTTGATCTCAGCACTGCCTTTCCATGACACATATATATAATATGTGGTGTCATCGAGCTTTCGCGTGATTACTGCGGAGTTCTTTCCCGCCTTCAACGTTGTAGTATGTAGATTATCAGCGGCATCCCACTTGCAGGCATCGTCGCAATGTCCGCCAGAGGGATAGGCAAAACTGAACACCACTCCGATATCTGACTTTACAGCGGATGAATTGCCGTCTAAAGAGATATTTGAAGCTATGCAATCCTCATCTGGCGCACACACCGTCTCAACGTGATACTTCATCCCCGCATATTCAAACTTACTGTCAATCTTTCCCGTCCAAAGGTCAAGGTCCTGATTGATGTTCTTTATCTTCGAAGCGTCGGCGATGTCGAGACCTATCGTCCCAAGATGCAGACGATGGGGATTTGCCCTAAGGTAATCCACAGCCCTGCGAGTCCTTTCTGGCTGCTTTATCTGGAGGGAATAATATTCGGGATGTCCGCGGTGGAAATCATGGTTAGCCAATGCGTCCTTGGCCTGAAACCCTTCGGTGTTTGGGAACGAGTGCCAACCCCATTCGCTCATCGTCCCGAGGGGCACGCCTTTGGAATAATCGCGGGGGAACGTCTGAAGTCCCGTGGCATCCACGGTAAAGGCAAACCGCCCGTTGCCCACTGTCAGCGAAGACAGTGAGTCAATACTGGTGACA
>JBJEAV010000465.1:0-5760 GCA_051869395.1 Prevotella sp. | reverse complement strand
GCAGTTGGTGGAGATGGGGGTGACCCCCGATAATATCCAAGTGAGCAATATCTGCACCGTGGCTGACAATCAAGACTATTTCTCCGCAAGAAAACAAGGAATAAACAGCGGAAGGATATTCACGGGAGCCATATTAAATTAAGAATTAAAAAATAAGAATATTCTAATGAAGAATCTTTTTAAACACAAAGGGACAAAGGAACAAAGGTTTTCTTAGGATACAAAGGTGACAAGCGACTTAAAAGTCGCCACTAAGCCTTGCGGATGAGAAACATTGTGGACTTTGTTAACAGCAGCTTTGCTGCTCATTGTATCTTTCTATAGCGAAAAAATGCTTTGTATCTTCGTGTCTTTGTGTTAAAAAATATTTGATGAATAGCGACTGAAGAATGAAACTTAAATACCTATTAACCGTTGTCGCCTGCATATTGATTATGACGTCGGCGACAGAAGATGAGTTTACTGCACTTGAGAGGCAGCAGATAAGTATTGCCACGCCCGGACTGTTCGACCATTCCGAGGCGTTCTCCATAGACTTCGGCGGCTACCGTAAGTCGGATTATTCATTCCCGTTGCCCGTGGGAAAGGCTGAAGTCATTAGCGGCAATGAGATGGAGATTTCCACCAAGAAGGGAGATGCCGTGAAAGCAATGTTTGATGGAGTGGTGCGCCTGTCAAAACATATATCCGGTCACGGCAATGTGATTGTCTTAAGACATAACAACGGTCTTGAGACTGTATATGCCAAGAATGCCGAGAACTTGGTGAAAGTCGGCGAGAAGGTGAAAGCCGGACAGACCATCGCCATCGTTGGAGGTGACAACGGACGCATTTTCCTTACCTTTTATATAATGGTGAACGGAGGAAAGATAAATCCCGAGATTATCATACATCCCAAGAGCCACAAACTCACACGCCGCACGTTGTTGTGCAAACGTAAGGGCAACAATGTGGATGTGAGCGTGATGGGAGGAAGCGAGAAAAAGAGCGACCCCAACAGGGAAATAGCTTTCTATCCACTTCCCGGTGCCAAGGTAATCAGTGCATACGGACGCAGGGGCGGACGCACACACACCGGTGTTGACATAAAGACCACCCCCAACGACAATATCCTTGCAGCCTTTGACGGCGAGGTGATAATGTCGCAGAAATATGCGGCTTACGGTAATCTCATAAAAATCAGACATGAGAAAGGACTTGAGACATGGTATAGCCATAATTCCAAGAACCTTGTGCAAGTGGGCGACAAGGTGAAGGCAGGCCAGGTGATAGCCCTCACGGGACAGACGGGACGAGCAACCACAGCCCACCTGCACTTCGAGCTCCATCTCAACGGCACGAGGCTCAATCCCTCCGTATTGTTCGACCATTCAAGCAATTCGGTCAAGATGTCGGTGTATAAGTCATTCCTCAAAACAGGAAAATTGAGCAGGAAATGACATGATAAACATTGTCTTATAGTATTTTTTCTGCATAAAACTGCATTTTTAACATTTCTGTAACACGTATATCAGAAATTTTAGTTAATTTTGCAGCGAAAATCATAAAATAGGGCATTATATGTCCTATATGGCTTAATTTTAACTAATAGGTATTATTTTTATGCAGAAGAAACTGTATGTTATGATTGCCGCATTGATGCTGATGATTTCGTCAGCAGTGGCACAGGTGACTACGTCAGGCATGTCTGGTAAGGTGAAAGCGGATAACGAGGACGTTATCGGAGCTACCATCGAAGCCATCCACGTTCCTTCAGGAACACGCTACGTAGCAGTAACAAACACCAAGGGTCAGTTTAACATCAATGGTATGCGCTCGGGTGGTCCCTACGAGGTCACCATCAGCTACATTGGTTATGAGACCAAGAAGGTGAAGGACGTGGTGCTCCAGCTTGGAGAGACCTACAACCTCAATACCACAATGAACGAGGACTCACAGGTGCTCGGCGAGGTTGTGGTACAAGGTAAGGCAACTAAGCTCAACATCGAGAAGATGGGTGCCACCACCAACATCACAAGCGCACAGATGGCTGCTGTGCCAACAGTAAGCCGTTCTATCACTGACATGACCCGCCTCTCTCCCTACGGAGGCAACGGTATGACATTCCAAGGCTCAGACGGACGTACTGCCAACTTCACCGTTGACGGTGCCGACTTCAACCAGAACTTCGGACTCTCTGACGCCCTTCCCGGTGGCGGCAATCCAATCTCTATCGACGCTATCGAGGAAATGCAGGTGGTTATCTCGCCGTTTGACGTACGTCAGACCAACTTCATCGGCGGTGGTGTGAACGCCATCACAAAGTCGGGTACAAACACATACAAGGGTTCTGCCTATATCTATCACAAGAACGAGAACCTGCGTGGTGACGCCGTTGACAACCAGCAGATTCCAAGTGCTCGCGACAAGGACCGCCAGACCACATACGGATTCACTCTCGGTGGTCCGATCATCAAGGACAAGCTCTTCTTCTTTGCAAGTGGCGAGCTTGTGAAGACTCCTACAATAGCAAACCGCTGGATGGCATCTGAGAATGGAGTGGCTGATGCCGACAACTATATCTCCAAGTGTACTGTCGCTGACCTTAAGCGCGTTAGCGAGCATGTGAAGAACAAGTACGGATATGACACAGGTGCTTGGGACAGCTTCCCCGCAGATGAGGAAAACTACAAGATACTTGCACGTATCGACTGGAACATCACCAACGACCATCACTTGGCACTGCGCTATAACCATACAAAGAACACTGCATGGAATGCCCCCAACTCTACCTCTATGGACGGTGGCTCCCGTTCGGCTTTCGCACGTATGTCGCAGTATTCCATGTCATTTGCCAACTCGATGTACTCAATGGAGAACATCGTTCACTCATTCTCTTTTGACTTGAACAGCCGCTTTGGCGAGAACATCTCCAACCAGTTCCTCGCTACATATTCAAAGCTCGACACTCAGCGTGGAACTAATTCATCAGAGTTCCCATTCATCGACATTCTCGACGGTTCAGGTGACATCAACAACTATATGGCTCTCGGTTATGAGCTTTTCACATATAATAATGCTGTTCACAATACTGTATGGAACGTGAAGGATGACGTGACATATTATATGGGCAACCACAAACTCATGGCCGGTGTCGGATTTGAGCACCAGATGGCTGACAACGCCTATATGCGTAACGGAACCGGTTATTATCGTTACAACAGCGTTGATGACTTCATCAACGGTGCCGCTCCTGAGGTCGTTTGTCTTACATACGGTTATGGCGGCGAGACCAACCCTACTGCCAAGGTGCAGTATGGCAAGCTCGGTGTTTATCTGCAGGACGAGTGGAACGCCACTGAGCGCCTGAAGCTCACTGGAGGTATCCGTTTCGATACCTTCATCTTCAACAATGGTGACCTTATGACAAACAATGCCATTAAGGATCTCGATTATTATGGTAAGAGTATTGACACTGGTAAGTGGCCTTCAACAAAGGTTATACTTTCTCCGCGTATCGGTTTCACATACGACGTGCTTGGCGACAAGACCTTGAAGTTTCGTGGTGGTACTGGTCTCTTCCAGGGTCGTCTGCCCCTCGTGTTCTTCACCAACATGCCTACCAACGGCGGTATGGTGCAGTATCAGGCACAGCTCAATGGCACAGGAAAGAACGGTGGCACGAAGGTGGATATGAGCCAGTTTGCCGGTGGACTTGTTACTGATGCCAACGGCAAAGCGACAATTGCCGCTCTACGTGACAAGATTCTTTCAATGGGATTCCCCGAGAACATTACTCCTGAGCAGGGCACAGTGCCTTCTTCTATATGCGGTGTAGATCCATCGTTCAAGATGCCACAGGTGTGGAAGACCTCATTTGCCATTGACTATGAGCTTCCCACATCATTCCCGATGTCGGTAACAGCTGAGTATATCTACAACAAGACTGTAAATGCAGCCATACTGAAAGACTGGGCAGTGCCTTCAATGGCAGGATTCCCGCGTCTCAACGGTGCTGACAACCGCGCCCTCTTCCCCGCAGGATTCCAGACAATGAAGAGTGCATACGTGCTTGAGAACACAAGTAAGGGTTATGGATGGTCGGCAAGCCTCACTCTGAACGCACGTCCTATCGAGACCCTCAGCCTCATGGCTTCTTATACACACTCAATGGCCAAGGAGATGACCAGCCTTCCCGGTTCCAACGCATCTTCTGTGCTCAACTACGTGACTACCGTGGAAGGTCCTAACAATATGCACCTCCACAATGCAGAGAACATCACTCCCGACCGTTTCATTCTCTCTGCCACTCACAATGACAAGCACGGCAACCACGTGAGCATCATCTACGAGGCTTACCGCGGCGGCTACAACTACTCATACGCTATGGTAAATGATATCAACGGCGACGGTTACAACTACGATGCTCTTTACATCCCGACCGACGAGCAGGTGAAGAACGGCGAGTTCCGCTTCAAGACTCAGGACGATGCCGACCGCTTCATGGCTTTCGTTCACAAGGATGACTATCTGAGCAACCACCAGGGTGAGTATGCCGAGTCATACAGCGTGTATAATCCTTGGGTTCATCGTGTTGACCTCGGCTACAAGCACGACTTCTCGGTAAAACTTGGCAAGACCAAGCACACTCTCCAGCTCAGCTGCGACATCAAGAACGTGCTCAATATGTTCAACTCAAGTTGGGGCGTTGCCAAGATTATGAACACCGACTTCCAGGCAAGCGGTCTCGGTCGTATCCTCAAGTACGAGGGTGTTGACGCTCAGGGATATGGCATATATTCTACTCCTGCCTCTATCAATGCCGACACCAAGACTTGGATAAAGAACCACGCCATCGGACAGTGCTGGTATGCTTCTGTTGGTATCAAGTATATTTTCAACTAATATATATAATTACAGAAATAATATGAAACTGAAATATTTTATTCCATCATTGATGGCTGTTGTGGCAGCTGTGTTTACCGGTTGTGCAGATGACAGTACATACACCACGCTTGGGAGTGTAAGCGTATCTCAGTCATACGTGGCAATTCCAATTGAAGGAGGTAGCTCTTCGATAACTGTCAATGCATCATCTGAATGGGCTTTTGTCGATGTGCCTCATACTGTAAAGGATAGTAAGGGTAAGGATTCAACTATTTATTATGTTGCCCCCGATTGGCTTACAATCTCTGCAAAGTCGGGAAATGCAGGAGAGTCTTCCGTGACTTTCAGTGCAGAAAGTGCTCTCGACGGACGTAGCGATGAACTTTGGATTAAATGTGGCGAGGAAATTCAGCGCATCAACATTATGCAGGGACTTTCAATCGTTTCTACTGCCACCTGTGCTGAGGTGATTGCCGGTCCTGACAGCAAGACCTATCGTGTGAAGGGTACCTGTACAGGTATTGCAAACACCACATACGGAAACTGGTATCTCAACGACGGTACTGGAGAGGTTTATATCTATGGTACGCTTGACAAGAACGGTGGAACCAAGAATTTCCTTAGCCTTGGCATCGAGGTGGGAGACGAAGTCACCGTTGAAGGTCCGAAGTTGACTTACGGTTCTACCGTTGAACTCGTTGATGTTACGGTTGTTGCTATCAACAAGTCGCTCATAAAGGTTGACTCTACATACGTTGACGGTGTGGCAAGCAACGAGCTGCCTCTCGAAGGCGGTGAGATCACTGCTTACGTAACATGCAAGGGCAATGGTGTCAATGTTGACATCCCCGAGGATGCCAAGGACTGGCTCTCAATTGCAGCCATCAAGAACGG
>JBJEAV010000464.1:0-5784 GCA_051869395.1 Prevotella sp. | reverse complement strand
CAGGGCTGGCTGCGCATGAATTCCCCGGGCTGGCTGCGCATGAATCCTCCCCTATGAGTCAAATAATTCTTAACTTCCGATATACAGGCAAATCATTCCTAACAATACGAGCGCCAGGTCAACAGCCTTTGCCTTGAGGTTCTTCTCGTGGAAGAACACCGCCGCACAGGCAAAGCTCACTATCACGCTGCCTCGACGTATCATCGAAACTATGCTAATCATCGCCTCGGGTTGGGTCAGCGCATAGAAATACACAAAGTCGGCGGCACTCAGGAATACACTCACACAGACGATGCTCCAATCCCAATGGAAGGGCGTCGTCTGCTTCCTTTTTGGCCACCACAGAATAACAAGCATCGCGCCCATCATGATGCATTGGTAGATGACATACCAGCTCTGCACCATCATCTTGTCAAGACCTGCACCGCCGCTCTCCACGGGAGCCATCAGATACTTGTCATACAGTCCGCTGATGGCACCCATCACCGCCGCACCTACAATCATCCATATCCAATGGTCATGCTTGAAGTCGATACCCTCCTTCTTACCGCTGCGGCTCAACATCATAAACGACACCACGGCGAGTGTCACTCCCGCCCACTGCCATGCGTTAAGTCGCTCGCCAAACACAAGCATAGCTCCCACTAACGTCATCACGGGTCGCGTGGCATTGATGGGACCCACTATGGACAACGGCAGATGCTTGATGCCGAAATATCCCAATATCCAGCTGCTCAACACGATACAACTCTTCAGCACGATAAACTTGTGCATCTCCCAGCCACCGCTGCCCACGTGGAATATCGTTCCGTCGAGAGCGTCAGAACTGTAGCTGACAATGATGAACGGAATGAAAATCAGTGACGACAGCACCGTGTTCAGAAACAACACGGGAATAACTGCATTACCCTTCAATGCCTTTTTCTTGAATGAGTCGTAGAACCCCAACAGGGTTGCCGACATAAAAGCCAATATTACCCAATACATATCTCAAATCTTTCAATTTTTCTATCTTCCAATCTTTCAATCTTTCAATCTTCAATCTTCAATATTCAATTTTCTCCAGAAAGAGCGCGCATCCCGGCATCGACTCCCCCGCCTTGGTGCGTTGTCCTTGCTCAATCACCTGGCGGAACTGTTCGAGCGTCATTCTCTTTCGTCCCACCTCCACGAGTGTCCCGACTATAGCCCTAACCATATTTCTTAGAAATCTGTTGGCAGTAATCTCGAAGTACCACGTCGTGTCGCCCGTCTTGTGCCATCGGGCAGAGGTCACGTGGCATATCGTGGTCTTGGCGTCCGAATTACTCTTGCAAAAAGCCCCGAAGTCCTCATATTCCATCAGAATCGCCGCCGCCTCGTTCATCAACTCAAAGTCTAATGGATAAGGCGTGCGATAGGAGAAATGGCGCATGAAAGGGTCTTTCTCGGTGTGTATATAATAATGGTATGTGCGGCTTGTGGCACTGAATCTGGCGTGCATGTCATCCGCCACCCTTTCCATTTTCCTGATTGCAATCGTGGGAGGCATAATCCTGTTTAGCCTGTAGGCAGTCTGCCCGCAGTCGAGTTCCTCGTCTGAGTCGAAGTGCGCCACCATGTTCCTGGCATGCACTCCGGTGTCGGTCCTGCCCGCCCCCACCACTTCGGTTTGCTTTCTCAGTATAGTGGATAATCCCTTCTGCAGCACCTCCTGCACGGAAATGCCGTTGGGTTGAATCTGCCATCCGTGGAATGGCGTGCCGTCATAGCCAAGAGTGATGAAATATCTCATAACATTCTTCTTTTTTTAGTGTGCGAACCTACTTCAAGTACAACTCCTCATACATGCGTGCCACATGCCGGTAATCGTGATGGCGCATCACATACTCGCGGCTGTCGCGGCGCAACTGCGGGAGACACTCTGGATGAAGCACCACCTTCTCCAGCTCCTCATATACGCTCTGCTCCGTTGGCTGCACGTTGATTATCGGGCGCAATGTCTTCTCACCCAATATCTCGTAGTTCTCAGGTTCTCCCCCGCCCACGCACACAATACCTTTTGACATGGCCATGAGCGGGTTCATCGACGGCGTGTAGCTGTACAACTGGTCGAGTATCAGGTCGCTGCCCTCCACCATCCTCTGGTATTGCTCGAAGGGGACACTCTCCGCCACTCTCAGTGATACCCTCCCGGGATAGTCGCTCTCGATGCGCCGCGCCGCGCGAAGCATTATGTCCGTACCTTTATATATACTGCGCTCGCGGTTGATGCCGATGAATATCCTCACCTTTTCCGGTGTAGTCATGTCAACAGGTTTGTCGGGGATTTCAATCGGAAACGGTATGAAGGTGGTCTTGAGGTGAAACAGCGGCTGATAGCAGCTGTGATATTCATACAGTCCGGTCACTATATTGTCGCAGTTGACGGCGATATACTTGTTCAGCATGGCCTTGGGCGTGCCTATCCAGTCGGCAATCTCGCGCTCAGCCTCTGCAGTGTGGCGCAATTTATTGCCGATGTTAAAATCACTGTATCTCAGATGCCTGCGCCTGATACATTCATGCACCCAATAGAAATCCATGCCGAAGGCGCACATCACCATCTTGCCGTTATGACGGCGCAACCAGCGATATACGTGCTTGATTCGCTCAGCCTTGAGTTCGAGGAACATCGGGCTGATAATCTGCACCACGTCATATCCGCTCATCCTCGGCAGGTTGGCATACACCTTGGCCATCAGCCGCAGTCCCCCGAGTTTTCCCGGGCGTCGCGCCAGGTCGATGTCGCGGGGATAGTTCTTCCAGAAGTCCCCGTTAGAGGCCACCGTGACCTCGTGTCCCAGTGTCCTAAGTCCGCGCGCCAGTGTGGCGTGCACATTGCTGTATTCTCCCAATAGAAGTATTTTCATATTACTTTAACTCCATAATCACTGTCTTAACAACGGAATAGAAACTATCAGCATCCTCTGGCCCAGGCTGCTGTTGACCATCTTGCGGAACATGCTGTACTTGCGTGTGTAGCCGCGGTCGGGCAGCGGATACAGTCCCAATGGCTCCAGGCGCGATATGCGCTCGCGCAGGTTCTTCAGCGAGCGCGTCAGACGTATCGTGTTGTAGAGGTAGTCCATGGTGAGCTGGTCAACCCTCCGGCGCAGTGCTATGCGGTCGGTGTGGGGCAGACGCTCGCTGAGCCTGTATAGCGACATGATCACATATTCCGTGTCGTCCAGTCGGCGCAGCAGCCACTTGGGGTCTTTCTTGCCGGTTATCGACTGCTCGCGCCGGCGGTAGCAATACGCCTTCACTGGCAGGCTGAACAGGCGTTCGCACCTGAGTATGAGCTGCGGCGTGAACTCCTCGTCCTCATGCACGAGATTTGGCGTGAAGCGCAGTTCGTGCAGGATGTCCTTCCTGAAGAGGTATCCCCATGCAGTGGCGCGGATATTGTTGTGGCGCATGAACTCAGCACCCGTGACCGGCTCCGAGTTGATGCCGAAGTCGAGACGGCTCTCCTTGGGGTCGTTGCAGAAGTCGAACATCACCATGTCGGGCTCCTGATACCGCGCCGTGTCGAGACAGCGCTCGTAGGCCTGCGGCACGAGTGTGTCGTCGGAGTCAACAAACTGTATATACTGTCCCGTGGCCATCG
Source organism: Prevotella sp. (assembly GCA_051869395.1). GTDB lineage: Bacteria > Bacteroidota > Bacteroidia > Bacteroidales > Bacteroidaceae > Prevotella. The sequence continues at coordinate 2,153 of JBJEAV010000464.1, read as the reverse complement.
CCAAGCCCAAGTTGCGCGCCGTGCTCAGTCCGCCGTTGGGTTTCCTCACGTATATGATGTCGTCGCCATAGCGCAGCAGCTCGTTCATCGGACTGTAGTCCGAACCGTCGTCCACCACTATCACCTCCCGCTCCGTCCTGGCGAGTGTCAACGCCAGCAGGCTGTCGATACATTCGCTCAGCATAGCCACGTCCTCGTTGTGGTATGGGACGATGAAACTCACAAACGGAGCACTTTTATTGTCGTTTTTTTCCATTATTCTTCATTTATTTATAATAAAAAACGAAATATTACGTTATTTATTGTATGAACAATAACAAAAATGGCATCTATGCCCAAATTCTGAAATATACGGGTATCTTCGGGAGCATCCAGGGCCTGGGTATCGTGACTGGCGTCATACGCAACAAGGTCATGGCACTGATGCTCGGCACGCAAGGCATGGGCATGCTTTCGCTGCTCAACTCCACGGTCAGCTTCCTGTCGATGTCCACAAGCCTCGGACTGTCGTTCAGCGCAGTCAGGGAGATAGCCTCCTGCAAGGACAAGGGCGACAACGACGGCATCAGGCGCTGCGCAGTGGCCATCAGGGCATGGTCATTGGTGGCTGCACTGCTGGGCGCGCTCGTATGCGTCGTCTCATGCCGGTGGATCGACAGGCTCACCTTCACATGGGGCGACCACACTATGCACTTCCTCATGCTCGCGCCCGTGATTGCCATCATGGCTGTCACGGCGGGCGAAACCGCCATACTCAAGGGATTGCACCGGCTCAAGGCACTGGCTGTGGTGCAGCTGGTCACAGCCTTCGCCGCACTCGTCATCACCGTGCCCCTGCTGTATCTCTTCAACCAGGCAGCCATCGTGCCCATCATCGGGCTTATTGCCCTCGCCACGATGTTTGCCACGATATTCTATTCCTACTCCACGGTGGCTCCCCGATGGAGCCATTACTGCATGACCCTCGCCGAATGGAAGCGCACGCTCTCAGGCGGCAAGCCTATGGTGAAGCTCGGCATGGCATTCGTTTCAGCAGCCATCATCGGCAGCGGCACTGAACTTATAATCAGGGCTTTCCTCAATACCGAGGGCGACCTCGACACGGTGGGGCTCTACAATGCCGGATATATGTTGGCTATTACCTATGCGGGCATGATCTTCTCGTCGATGGAGTCGGACTACTACCCGCGGCTTGCTGCCGTGAACGACGACATCACCAAGGTCAACGAGGTCATGAACAACCAGGCTGAGGTGTCGGTGTTGCTCGTGGCTCCGATGATGTGCGTGTTCATCCTGTGCCTGCCCGTGATTGTGCCGCTGCTGTTCAGTGCGCAGTTCATCGAAGCGGTGCCGATGGCACAGGCCACGTCGCTCACCATGGTTTTCAAGTCTATATGCCTGCCCGTGAGCTATATCATGCTTGCCAAGGGTGATTCCAAGACATACGTATGTCTCGAAACACTGTCATATATCCTGACAATCATCGGAGTGGTGGCGGGCTACAGGTTAGGCGGGCTTGTAGGCACAGGCATAGGCCTGTCCTCCGCCTATGCCTGCGAGCTTACCGTCAACACCCTTACCCTCCGCATGAGGTATGGGGTGAAGTTGCGCGCCAAGCTTCTACGCTACATATCATTGCTGTTGCCGATGACGATAGCCGTATATTGCTCCACCTTCATCTCCTCCGGCCTGTGGAAGTGGACGATCGGCATAGTGATTGCCCTCGCCAGCACGATATATTCCTTAAGAACCTTTAGGTCAAACCTTTGAGTCCTTCTCCAAGTCTTCGGCGATCCATGCGTTCACAAACCTTATCTTGAAGTCATTTGCCTTAGGCCCGGGCAAGTGGCGGGCATAGAAATCTACAATCCGTGAATAAGGCACTGTATTCAGCAGCTTACCCTTTTAGACGCGATAAAACATCGTCAGCGACTTTGCGGCACCGTTGTCACACATTTCCTTCACCGTCATCCTCTTGGTATGACGTAGTTCTTTGAGTGCAGATTGCAACACGTCAGCAACCTGTGGATGATAAACTTTATTCATTTTCATTATATATAAAAAATTAAACATTTTTCGATTGTGTCTATTTTTCCATATGCAAAGTTACAAATAATATCCGGAAAAACCAAGGATATGATGGGAAAAAAATT
>JBJEAV010000463.1:4614-5801 GCA_051869395.1 Prevotella sp. | reverse complement strand
AACACTACAACCGCCTTGCCGACCACATCAGAAAGCATGTTGACATTGCGAAGGTATATGAAATATTGAAAAATACTTAATTTGTTATCAAATCATTGGGAAAAGTCCACCTATTTTAAAAAAAATAGCTAACTTTGTAGCCCCAAAAGTCATTTACTAATTTTTTATGATGAAGAAAAAAGACTGTTTATACGATTCTGGCGTAAACATCATGGGTAGCATACCAGACTACAATGTGATGTTGGACTACATCAGTGACACATACGGAGTCTCTGACGGTAGTGCTGGCGCTTTCCAATTCCGCACGGAAAAATCGCTTAAACGGTTTATCGCCGCAATAGAGGCTTGTATATTGAAGTTCCGCGACACCTGTCACCGCGAGATGTTTCTTGAGGCGATAGCCGACAAGGATTATTCCATTTCAGAACGACTTTTAGTCCTGTTTTGGCAATTGACCTATTCCAACAGTCTTTTCTCACTGATTACGCGTGAGGTGTATATGAAGGCTGTCTATTCCGGAAGAATAACAATTATGGCAGATGAAGTGTTGTCCTTCCTTCGCTATGTGAAAGAGACCAATCCCGATGAACTCCAATGGAGCGACGACACGCTTAAAATCTCTGCCAGCAAATACCTCACCATCATGAAGAAGTTAGGACTTGCCGATGGGGCAGTCAGGAAGACCATTCAGCATCCCGTGATTACTCAACGGCTGTTTGTGTATTTCATCAGATTTGCGATGACCGTATGTCCCGACAATCCCACATTGGACAATCCGTTTATGGTCTTCTCTTTCAGCGAGCGGCAAAACATGATAAGCCGCCTGAAAAAAATAGAAAACATCCCCTATTGGGACATCTCACAAATAGGAGATGAAATAAGAATAGACATCAAAAAACAATAAACGATATGGCATCAACATTCTTACAAGACCACAACAGGCTTTTCGCCGACCTGTCGGCAGAACTGAGCCGCGACCTCGCCCGCCTGTCACAGGAAGCCAATGGCGGCAGGAGCATCCTCTTTGTATATCCTCCTGAAGACGAGGAAAAATACATCGAGGAGGCACAAAGGAGATATACCGATGGCTATGAGTTCATCGACCTCCGGCAGGTGTTTACTGAGTTTGTTGACACCAAAGGACTTGAAAAGCTAAAAAAGCAATACAAGAATATGGGTCATGAGGT
>JBJEAV010000463.1:0-4514 GCA_051869395.1 Prevotella sp. | reverse complement strand
AAGAACCCCGTATTGAACGGCACTTCTATCCGCGACCGTTTTGCCAACAAGCTCATTGGTTTGCCTAATGCAAGCCTGTTGCAGAATAGCATTAACGAACTGGGGCGCACCAAGAATCATGTCGTGCTTTTCGATGCTGCCAAGACAACTGGCAACCATGGCATCTGCTACATGATGATGGGAGCTTTCCTGAAGTCGCTCAATCTTAACGATGACTGGGTAGGCATTGTGGAGTTCAATCTCATCATGAGCGGACGGTACAACGCATTCTGCGACAAGGTGCAGGAGAAGTTTGGCGAACCATGGACAGCCCGGCGCAGGAACATGGACTTGGTGTATGACACTCTTGAAGACACCATGCTCGACGGTTTTTGTTCGGAAAGTGCATACGACGAAATGCGCGATGCCGCCAAACAGCGCATACAGGACTATGACGCCAACAAGCTGCAGGAAGACCTTACCCGCTATCTTGACAAGAACCCCGACTTGCGCATCGTATTCATGATAGACGAGGTGAGCGAGGCTATTGCCCAACAGAAGATTAACATCCTCGACCTTGAGGGTATGGCTGAGTCCATTTCCGCTCTCGGCAGAAAGATATGGACCATAGCCATCGCACAGCTGCAGCTCGACGACGTCATCAACGGCACTAACGTCAACAAGAATCTGCTCACAAAGATTATCGACCGATTCCGCAACCGTATTCCAATAGCTGCGGAAGAGGTTGACACCATCATCCGCAAACGTCTTCTTGCAAAGACCGCTGACGGAAACGCCCTGCTTCAAGACTACTACAAAAAGAAGAGCGGACAGATTAGCGACATCACCAACATAGTGGGCACTGGACTGAACAAAACCACCGACGCAAAGACCTACGCCGACTATTACCCATTCTATGAGCATCAGTTCAAGATGCTTCAATACTTCCTGTTCGGTTCTCACAAGTTAGTCAATACTCAGGTTGGCACCCGAGGCATGCTCATCTCCGCTTTCGACGTGTTGAAGAAGGAAACCATGGCAGACAGGAGCATCTTCGTACATGTAAATGCCTCGCAACTGTGTCGCAATGCTGAAGAGTCAGTGCCCGAATCACTGCGTGCGAGATACAGTCAGGCCGACGAGCATCTATCGGACATGAAGCTGAAGTTTGTAGTCGGTCACGACATGCTTCAGACCATACACTTCCTCACCGACTCAGGAGCCAAAACCACGGTGGAGAACATCAGCCGTGCTTACGTCAACTGCCCAGATGACTATTTTGAGGTATTGGAAGAAGTGAAGAAGGCTTGCAAAAAACTCTCCAACGATGAAATCCTCATACTCTCGGGAGATGAATATCGCATTACTAACGAGACTCAACAGCGCATCTTCGAGATGATGGCAAACTATGACGGCATTGCCAACTACCGCATCAAGGGCGAAATAACAAAGGTGGTGAAGAAGATGCAACTTGTGCGTCAGACGCAAAACATAACTGTCGATTCCGGCAGTGTTGCCTTTACCGTACAGTCTGACAGCGGCGAACCTTTCAACACGGGAGGCGACCCGAACATGAAGGTGGTCTTTCACGACATCCTGAATGTCAAGCCGTCCCTCGGCGAATATGTTGACAAGGTGAAGGAGGACACGCAGTCGGACAAGAATACCATCAGCATCATCCCGTCGCCCGACTATGCGTCGGAGATACAGCAGACGGCAGAAACAATACTGCGCATCCTTTACATCAAGGATGTTCCCAACCTTACTGACGAGGAAAAGAAGGTGGTAGGCGAAATCGTTGCCACCCTCGAAGACAAGACGAGTATGTTGGAGCAAGCCGTAGTGAAATCATACGATGAGGGACGACTGGTATATCTATATAACGTGAACATCATGCAACAGCAGACCGCCCCTCAGATAATCAAGGAGACGGAGCTGAAAATGTATGGCAACATCTACACCAAGCGTCTCAGTGGAGCATTGAAGGACTCCATAGCCTTGCAGCTGCTGAAAGTCAACGCCAATCAGTTGCAGAACACTATCGGACAGATGCCCGACTTCATGTTCTTCGACACTTCCGGACTGTTCATAGGCGACCAGCTACCCGTAATCACTGAAATTATGGCACAGACGGCAACCTACAAGAACGGGGCTGACTTGGAGCGCGAACTCGGGGCGGCACCCACGGGCTATACCTTCGGCACCATATTCTCCACTCTTGCAGCCCTCTTCCGCGCCAGCAAGATTATCATCAAATACAACAACCTGGAATTCCATTCATGGCAGCAGGAAGGCGCAAAGGAGCCTTTCCAAAGTTCACGCAACTTCCAGCGCGCCTCGTTCAAGGCCGTGACCAAGAGCCTCAGCTACAACGACAAGCGCGACATCGTAGATACGCTGAAAGACTGCAAATACAAGCAGCTCACCGGCAGCAACCTCAGCTACAACATGAACGACTTCGAACTGGTGGATGCCATCCGTCTGTTGGCAGTCACTGAGATACATAAGGTAACCACTGACATCTGCAATAACGAAGAGCGCGAACGGCTCTTCCGCCAAAGCATAGCCGCCAAAGATTTGCTGCTGCAGTATGCCAAGACCGTCACCGACACCAACTATCTCACTACGGCACGCACCTTCCTCAACGACAATGACAACGAGGATTTCATGCAGGCCATAGAGAAGATTGAGAAGGACATCCGTTTCATCAATGAGAACCTGAAGACCATAGACGACCAGAAAGGCTATCTCCAGGAAGTGAAGGAGGAAATGGAATTTGTGGGCATTCCGATGCAGGCATTCGACTCGCTCAGCGAGCGTTACACAAAGATGTTGGAGAGCGACCCTGTGCACAACTACCAGCAGATGCAACAGGTGTTCCAGCAGGTGCGCGACCTCTACTTCCAATATATGCAGCAATTTGCCGAGAGCATGACCCAAGGCTATTGTGAGCTTGACGGCAAATTAGGGCAGGTGCGCAAAAAGACGGAGGAATATCCCAAGGAGTGGAACACTTCACTCCTTGCCAAACTTGACGACAAGCAGAAAGCGTGCCGCCGATACGTGGTTACAAAGTTAGAATTGAAAGGCTACGATATCCGCTGCCGCCGCTGCCACCTGCAGCTTCGCGACATCGACAATGCCATCAAGATGCTGCCGCAGTTGCAGACCGAGGCTGACGTGTTTGACACCGAAATCAAAACCACGGCTCCCACTCCCCCTCAGCCCCCCACGCCAAGTCCTGCCCCACAGCCGCAACATCAGCCACAACCCACAGTGCGCAAGCTGCGCAGTCAGTTGCCAACGGGCAAGCTCTCCGTGGCAGATTACAGGAATTGGCTGAAACAGCAGTTGGCAATGGTCAACAGCTATGGCGAGAAAGACATCTTGAAGTTTGACGAGTAAAATAAGAGTGATATGAAACTGATAAACCACGTTCTTGACATACGTCGCCTGATACAACAGGCGTTCGACAACCGGTTTTCGCGCATGGGGCTTAGGGCTGAACAGCCCGTGGACGCCTCGACGCTGCAAGATGAACAGCGGGAGAAACGGGTGAAGTTAGAGGAGATTATGCAGAGCCACCTCAAGGAGATGGACGGCAACTATGCGGCAGCCCGACAGGCCACCGTCAACGAGTGTGTCTTTACGCTCTTCAACCGCATTGCCGCCATCAAGGTGATGGAGTCTAAGGAACTCTTCCCTGAGATTATCCGCCGGCGCAAGGAGAATGCGGGACGCTCGTTTGAGCATAACGCATGGCTGGAGGAGCATCCCGAGGAACGTGGTGCGGAGCGCGAGGGACTGAAGCATTTCCTCAACGACCAGTTCGACCACCTTGGCGAGCATATTCCGCTCTATCGCAGCGACTATCCTTACGCCCTGATGCCCACAGCCGACGAGCTGCATGAGATTATCGAGCGGTTCAACGCTGTGGAAGACGACGAGGACTGTGGCGAGGACGTATGGAAAGGCGACGACATCTTAGGTTGGCTCTACGAGAACTTCAATGCCGTGGAGAAGGCGGCACTAAAGCAGAGTGGCGACAAGACGGAGTATGACAAGGTGTCGCTGCAGAGTCAGGTTTATACTCCTGCCTGGGTGGTGAAGTTCCTTGTAGATAACACTCTCGGCAAGGCTTATCTTGAGATGTATCCCGACAGCCCTATCCGCGAGAAATATCAGATTGCCAATGCGCCTACTGCTCAGGTGCGCAGTCCGAAGTCGGTGAGCGAGATGCGTGTGCTCGACCCCGCCTGCGGTTCGGGCAACTTCCTCATCTATGCCTTCTCCCTGCTCTACGACCTCTACCAAGACCAGATGGACAACTATGGGCGCGACTACAGCCGACGCGACATTCCGAAGATGATTGTAGAGAATAACCTCTTCGGCATGGACCTCGACGAGCGTGCGGCACAGATCACGCAGATTGCCCTCTTCATCAAGGCTCGCGTGCTTGGCGGTCATCGCAGCCATTGGCCGGAATACACCAATGTGGTGAGCACTCATTTCACGTTGCCTGCATACGAGGAGGT
>JBJEAV010000462.1:0-5823 GCA_051869395.1 Prevotella sp. | reverse complement strand
TTCATCGTGGTCCAGGCCATCACCGACATGGTGCTCACCCCCAAGATTATGGGCAAGGCGATGGGCCTCAACCCCGCCATCCTGCTGCTGTCGCTCTCGGTATGGGGCGCACTGTTAGGCTTCATAGGACTTATCATCGCCCTACCCCTCACCACCCTTCTGATAGCATATTATAAGAGGTATGTAGTGAAAGAAATCGAGGGGAAACCCGTTGAGGAAGAGTACAAATCAGAAAAAAGCTCATCAGAATAGCAAAAAAACGCTAAATAATTTGGTCAATTCAAAAATTATGCGTACCTTTGCACCGCTTTTTCAGTAAAGCGCATAAAAATGGCTGACTCGCTAGCTCAGCTGGTAGAGCACAACACTTTTAATGTTGGGGTCATGGGTTCGAGCCCCATGCGAGTCACAAAAAAAGGAGTGGTCAAAACCACTCCTTTTTCTTTTTTCAGTTTGATTAGATGTACTTGGCAATTGTCGAAAGGCATACATCCGCATTGACCGGCTTGGAGAGGAAGTCGTCGCAACCGGCAGCGAGAGCCTGCTCGCGGTCGCTCTCGAAGGCATTGGCGGTGAGAGCGATGATAGGCATGTTGGGCTGGGCTTGCTTGATGATGCGGGTAGCCTCAAGACCGTCCATCTCGGGCATCTTGATATCCATGAGGATAATGTCCATACCTCCCTTGGCAGCATAGTCAACTGCCTCCTTACCGTTCTTCGCCCTAATGATGCTGTAGTGCTTCTTGAGCAGATAGCTCATCAGGATGAAGTTGCTGTCGTTGTCTTCTGCAATCAAAATTGTCTTCATAATAATCTCCTGTACCTTATTATATATTAATTACTGTTTTTTCCATAGTTTGGTCATATCCTCGAGGGTCTTGCCTTTGGTTTCGGGCACAAGTCGCCATACGAAGATGGCGGCAATGATACAGATGACACCATAGAGACCGTAGGTGAACCAGAAACCAAGACTGTTAGACATCGGCACGAACGAGGTGGATACTATCCAGTTGAATATCCACTGGAAGGCTACGGCGATTGCCACTGCCTGGCCACGGATGGTGTTGGGGAACACCTCGGCGATGAGCACCCAGCAGATGGGACCCCATGAGAACATGAAGGATGCCGAATAAACCATAATGGATATCATGCACAAGAGCTGCACATCGGGATTGCCGAAGGTGCATGCCACACCGATGGCTCCAACTGCCATGCCGAGAGAACCTATTATGAGCAGAGGCTTGCGACCGAGTTTCTCAACTGTGAAGATTGCAACACAGGTGAATCCGAGGTTGACGATACCGTTGAAGACGGTGAGCATCATCGGATTGTCGAAGCCCATTGCCTCATAGATGCGGGGAGCATAGTAGAGCACGGCATTGATACCAACAGCCTGCTGGAACACTGACAACATCACGCCGACGAAGATGCAGAGGAAACCGTAGGTCATGAGTTTCTCCTTCTTCTCGGTGACGGTGTTCTTTATCTCGTTGAGAATCTCCTTTGCCTTGGAGGCACCATTGATACGGGCGAGCACACGCTCAGCCTTGGCGTCCTGTCCCACCATGGCGAGATAACGCGGAGTCTCGGGCACGAAGCATATCAGCAGTGCGAAGAGTCCGGCGGGAATCATCTCGGAACCGAACATATATCTCCATCCTGTCTCTATTGCCCAGGCAGCCTCGCCGCCATTGAGAATCTCGTTCATTCCGTTGCCTATGCTCTGGATGGCAGGGGCGATATGGTCGCCAAGGATGAAGAAGTTGACAAAATATACAACCAACTGTCCGAAGATGATGGCAAACTGGTTCCACGAAACAAGCATACCACGGATGTTGCTCGGTGCTATCTCACCGATATACATAGGGCAGACGGCAGAGGCAAGGCCCACTCCCACTCCACCGATGACACGGTAGATGTTAAACACGATGAGCAGTGTCATGTCTGGCTCACCCTTGGCAAGAATCATTGACTCGGGGTACATTGAGCCCCATGCCGAGATGAAGAACATCACACCGGCGAAGATGAGCGAACGCTTGCGGCCCCAGTTGGATGCCAACACTCCCGAGAGGGCAGAACCGATGATACAACCCACAAGGGCACTCGAACTGGTGAAACCGTGCCAAAAGTCGGTATAAACGAAGTCGTCGGCACCCATAAAGAATGCCTGCAATCCCTTCTCGGCACCCGATATCACGGCAGTGTCGTAACCGAAGAGAAGACCGCCAAGAACGGCCACCATCACAATAGAAATTAGGTAGGACTTGCTACCTTTGTCTTTTTGTTCCATAATTTTTTAGTCGTATTGTTTTTAAATTCGCCACAAAATTACTAAAAATATCTGAAAATACTTGCATATTAGGAAATATTTAACTAATTTTGTCGCAACATTAGCTAAAACCTACTGTAATATAATGAAAAGAAGACTACTAACATGCGCTATCGCAGTGGCTTCTGCGATGGTTGCCGGTGCCCAGACCAACGTCATGGACATCAACACCAAGAAAGCCGGAGCGAAGATACAGGACACAATGTATGGCCTGTTCTTCGAGGATATTAACTATGCCGCCGACGGTGGTTTATACGGTGAGCTCATCAAGAACCGCTCGTTCGAGTTCCCGCAGAACTACATGGGATGGCAGGTGTTCGGTAACGTAACGCTCAAGGACGACGGTCCGTTTGAGCGCTGCCCGCACTATGTGGAACTGAAGGCTCCCAACCACGGCGACCGCCGCACCGGTCTGCAGAACGAGGGCTACTTCGGCATCGGAGTGGTGAAGGGCGAGGACTACCGCTTCTCGGTATGGGCTAAGGCTCCGCAGGGCAAGGCCACCATACGTGTGCAGCTAATCGACCAGTATTCAATGGGCGAGCACCAGGAGTTCATCGAGAAGACTCTCGACATCACTTCCACCGACTGGAAGAAGTATGAGGTGGTAATGAAGGCTCCCGTCACCCACAAGAAGGCCAACCTGCGCATCTTCCTCAAGGGTGGCAACCCCGTGAGCCTTGAGCACGTGAGCCTCTTCCCAGTGAACACGTTCAAGAACCGCGAGAACGGATTGCGCCGCGATGTGGCCCAGGCTCTTGCCGACGTGAAACCCGGTCTGCTGCGCTTCCCCGGAGGATGTATCGTGGAGGGTACTGACCTTGAGACACGCTACCAGTGGAAGAACACCATCGGACCGGTGGAGAACCGTCCGCTCAACCAGAACCGCTGGGAGCACACGTTCGACTATCGCTACTATCCCGACTACTACCAGAGCTACGGATTGGGATTCTTCGAGTTCTTCCAGTTCTCTGAGGACATCGGTGCCGAGCCTCTACCAGTGCTCAACGTGGGTATGGCTTGCCAGTTTCAGAACTGGAACAAGGAGTGCGCTCATGTACCTGTAGATCAGCTTGACCCGTATATCCAGGACTGCCTCGACCTCATCGAGTTTGCCAATGGCGACGTAAACTCGACATGGGGTAAGAAGCGTGCCGAGATGGGACATCCCGAGCCATTCAACCTGAAATACATCGGTGTGGGCAATGAGCAGTGGGACACCTTATATTATAAGCGTCTTACTCCATTCGTAAAGGCTATCCGAGCAAAGTATCCCGACATCAAGATTGTGGGCACCAGCGGTCCCGACTCCGAGGGCAAGATGTTCGAATTGGGTTGGCAGGACATGAAGAAGCAGAAGGCCGACTTGGTTGACGAACATTTCTATCGTCCCGAGAGCTGGTTCCTCAACAGCGGATTGCGCTATGAGAACTACGACCGCAAGGGACCGAAGGTGTTTGCGGGTGAGTATGCATGCCATGGCAAGGGCAAGAAGTGGAACCACTATGAGGCTTCTATCCTCGAGGCTGCCTTCATGACCGACATGGAGCGCAACGCCGACGTGGTTTATATGACAGCATACGCCCCGTTGTTGGCTCACGTTGACGGATGGCAGTGGCGTCCCGACCTTGTATGGTTTGACAACACCGAGATGTTCAAGACCTGCTCTTATTATGTTCAGCAGATGTATGCGCAGAACAAGGGTACCAACGTGCTCAGTCTGACAATGAACAAGAAGCCCGTTGCAGGTCAGGAGGGACAGAACGGACTGTTTGCAAGTGCCGTGCTCGATGCCAATGCCAACACTGTTATTGTGAAGGTGATCAATACCGGTAAGACCGCCCAGAACATCAGCCTCAACTTAGTGGGAATGAAGGGTGAGAAGACTGCAAAAACCATCACTCTCAACCACAGCGGTATGGACGATGAGAACTCTATCGAGGCTCCCAACAAGATTGCCCCTGTTGAGGGAAGCGTGAAGTGTGAGGCAGGCAGCAAGAACACCGTGCTCAACGATGTCCTCCAGCCAATGACATTCAGGCTTTACACTATCGAGAAATAAATATTATAAAAGAAGGTGTCAAATGATTGACACCTTCTTTTATTTAATTCTTACGTTGTTCACGTTTTGCCCATAACAATATTGCAGTCCCTGAAACGAGTGCAATAACACATAGAATCTGATACAATGTTACAATGTTCATATTTATATTTATTTTTCATTCGCTACTCTAATAAATGTAAATCCAAATAAAGCAAAGAAGAAAGAAGCAGCAATTCCATAAGCCATTAAATTTTCCAAATCAAAATTCATACCAACAATTGATGATAATATTAAACCACCAAATGTTAGTTTAGAAATATCCAAAAAGTACTTGCCAACTTCGCTCAAAAACTTATTCTCACGAATTGGCTTTTCTGGTTTCTTTGCTGAAATACCACTATTATTCTTTGTACTCATATCTTCACCTTTTATTTATATTTCGACTGCAAAAATAAGAAATCTTGGTGTAATATCCAAACTTTTCCTCACTTTTTTGGGAAAATGTCGGTGGAATTGAGTTTTTTTTTGTAATTTTGTCGCCAAATGTACATTAAGGAATAAAAATGACAGTCATAGAACTACTGAACAACAGCAAGGGAGACAAGCATTTCTCCTTCGAGGTACTGCCCCCACTGAAAGGAACGGGCACGGACAAACTGTTCGCCACTATCGAGAAGATGAAGGAATTCAACCCCCTGTTTATCAATATCACAACCCACCACAGCGAGTTTGTGTATAAACAGCTCGACAACGGACTGCTGCAGCGCAACAGGGTGCGCCGCCGTCCGGGCACTATCGCCATCGCCGCCGCCATACAGAACAAATACGGCATACCCGTGCAACCCCACGTGATATGCAGCGGTGCCACCGTGGAGGACATCGAATATGAACTGCTCGACCTGCAGTTCTTAGGTATCTCCAACCTTCTGCTCCTGCGCGGAGACAAGGCGAAGGAGGACAGCCGGTTTATCCCCACTCCCGGCGGACACGAGCATACCACCGACCTAATCCGTCAGGTGAACCGCTTCAACGAGGGATTCTTCGCCGACGGCACTCCAATCAAATGTCCCGGTGAGAAGTTCGACTTCGGCGTGGCTTGCTATCCAGAAAAGCACGACGAGGCTCCAAATCTCGATATGGACATGATGTATCTGAAAGAGAAGCAGGACTTGGGTGCCGACTATGCCGTCACCCAGCTCTTCTACGACAACAAGAAGTACTTCGAGTTTGTGGAGAAGGCCCGCGCGATGGGTATCACCATGCCTATCATCCCCGGTATCAAGCCGTTTGCAAAGTTGAGCCAGCTCACAGTCGTTCCCAAGACGTTCCACTGCGACATCCCGCAGGAGTTAGCTCTCGAAGCAGTGAAATGCAAGACCGACGAGGAGGCAAAGCAACTTGGCATAGAATGGGCTACGCAACAGTGCAAGGAACTGTATGCCCACGGTGT
>JBJEAV010000461.1:22805-25670 GCA_051869395.1 Prevotella sp. | reverse complement strand
CCTAATTCCTAATCAGACCGTAATTTCCCCCCTTATGCTCCTCGACATATAGTTGCGCACCTGATGGGAGTCGGAATATCTCGCCTGGAGATACATCAGCTTGGTGACAGCACTTTCCACCGTGCTGTCATATCCGCTGATTACACCCGCTGTCTTCAACTGATAGCCCGTGTCGTATCGGCTCATTTCCACACTTCCTGCCATACACTGGCTGATGTTGATAATCACCTTGCCGGCTGCCGTGGCTTCCTTCAGCAGGTTGATGAGCCAAGGGAATTGGGGGGCATTGCCGCTGCCGTATGTGCGCATCACTATGGAGCGCAGGTCGGGAGTGGTGAGTATCTGCTTCACCAATTTCTCCTGTATTCCCGGGAAGATGGTGAAAACCAGCACACTGGAGTCCAACTGGAAACGCGGTTCCATAGGCTTGTCAAAGTCGGGCTTCAACATGCGGTTCTCGTGATAGTCGATTGTCACGCCGGCATCCGCCAAATGGCCGTAGTTGAAACTCTCGAAGGCATTGAAGTTGTCGGCACTCTGCTTGGTGGTGCGGTTGCCTCTCATCAGATGCCCGTTGAAGTATATGCCCACCTCGGGCACCATGGCAGTGCCGTCATGCCTCTTGGTGGCGGCAATCTCAATGCTCGTGATGAGATTCTCCTTGCCGTCGGTTCTCAGCTGTCCGATGGGCAACTGCGAGCCTGTAAGTATCACCGGCTTCGTCAGGTTCTCCAGCATGTAGCTCAGCGCCGAGGCGGTGTAGGCCATGGTGTCAGTGCCATGCAGGATGACAAATCCGTCATAATGCTGATAGTTGTTGGCAATGATATGCACCAAGTCTATCCACAGCTGTGGCTTCATATCGCTCGAATCAATCGGCGGATTAAACTGATATGTATGTATATCAACATCGAAGTCATTCAGTTCGGGCACGTTTGCAAGAAGGTGCTCAAAGTTGAATGGCTCCAAGGCTCCGGTGCGTGGATTTCTGTTCATTCCAATGGTTCCACCGGTGTAAATTAGCAGTACTTTATTCACTAACGACATCGTTTACGTTCTTTTTGCGTGCAAAATTAATTAAAAAATTTGAGAATACCGAATTTTTTTCGTATTTTTGCACCATAAATCAAAAATATATCAACTCATTTAAAAATTATAAGGTAAAACAATGAAACAATTCAATGACGAAAACTTCCTGCTCGACACCGAGGTGGCGCAGGATTTGTTCCACAATCATGCGGCTAAGATGCCCATCATCGACTATCACTGTCATCTTATCCCCGAAATGGTGGCCAATGACCATAAGTTTAAGAGCATCACCGAGTTGTGGCTGGGTGGAGACCACTACAAGTGGCGCGCCATGCGTACCAACGGTGTGGACGAGAAGTACTGCACCGGCAAGGACACCACCGACTGGGAGAAGTTTGAGAAGTGGGCTGAGACAGTGCCCTACACATTCCGCAACCCTCTCTACCACTGGACTCACCTCGAACTGAAGACTGCGTTCGGCATCACCAAGCAGCTCTCTCCGAAGACTGCACGCGAGATTTTCGACGAGTGCAACGAGAAGCTCCAGCAGCCTGAGTTCTCAGCCCGCGGACTGATGCGCCACTACAACGTGGAGTGCGTGTGTACCACCGACGACCCCGTTGACGACCTGCGCTATCACAAGCAGACCCGCGAGAGCGGATTCGAGATCAAGATGATTCCCGCTTGGCGTCCTGACAAGGCAATGAACATCGAGAAGCCTGAGTTTGCCGACTATATCAAGCAGCTCTCAGCAGCAGCAGATGTCGATATCAAATCATTCAAGGATATGGTTGACGCACTGCAGAAGCGTCACGACTTCTTCGCCGAGAACGGATGCAAGCTCTCTGACCATGGCATCGAGGAGTTCTATGACGAGGAATACACCGACACTCAGATTGAGACCATATTCGCCAAGGCATTGAGCGGACAGAGCCTCTCTGACCATGAGGTGCGCCAGTTCAAGAACTGCTTCCTCACCGTCATGGCTGAGATGGACGCAGATGCAGGTTGGACTCAGCAGTTCCACTATGGTGCCATCCGCGACAACAACACCAAGATGTACAACCAGCTCGGTCCTGACACCGGTTTCGACTCTATCGGTGAGTTCAACACTGCACGCGCAATGAGCCGCTTCCTCAACAAGCTCAACATGGAGGACAAACTCACGCGTACCATATTATATACATTGAACCCATGCGCCAACGAGGTTATCGCCACTATGCTCGGCAATTTCCAGGGTGGCGAACCGGGAAAAATCCAGTTTGGTTCAGGCTGGTGGTTCAACGACCAGCTCGACGGTATGACCCGTCAGATCAACGCTCTCTCAGTGCTTGGTTTGCTCAGCCGTTTCGTAGGTATGCTGACCGACTCCCGCTCGTTCCTGAGCTATCCTCGTCACGAGTATTTCCGTCGCCTGCTCTGCAACATCCTCGGCAACGACGTTGAGAAGGGTCTCCTGCCCAACGACCACGAGGTTCTCGCCCGCATGGTGGAGGACATCTCCTACAACAATGCAAGGCGCTACTTCAAATTCTACTAATTTTTCATATAAATGAAATGAACTAAAGAGTTAGAAGTAAAGAAAGGAATTCGAACGAATAGCCCTGAAAGGGCGACATAACATAGGATAGGGCATAAGCCCTATCTATGATAACCTTCTCTTCACCCCTCCCTAACGCGCCTTTGGCGCGTTAGGGAGGGGATTATTATAATATCGTCAAACACAGGGTTTAAACCCTGTGCTGGTTTATGTCGCCCTTTCAGGGCTACCTAATTTATATTGTCCTTTCAGGGCTACCTAATTTATATTGTCCTTTCAGGGCTACCTAATTTATA
>JBJEAV010000461.1:15701-22705 GCA_051869395.1 Prevotella sp. | reverse complement strand
TGTCCTTTCAGGGCTACCTAATTTATAATGTCCTTTCAGGGCTTTGCCTGAATTTCTAATCCCTAAATTCAAAATCCTAAAAAATAATTCCTAATTCCTAATTTTAAAAAAGTATTGCCCCCTCCTTCGCGTTATCTCCCCGCACGTTATCCCGTGTTTCAGGCATCCGTGATAACATGCCAGGCAACCGGTGCATGAACCGTCGCGTTTCCATTTCGGTGTAAACTCCGACATCAGTCCTGAGTCAACGATGTTCCCCACAGGACACACCCTGCGGCAACGCCCGCAATGGGCACATTCCGCAAGGTCAACCTTGAACTTTTTGTCGTTCGCCATCCTGCGGTTGAAATACTCTCCGATTACGTATGTAAGCAGCCATGGGGCAGTGCCCTTGGTCAAGTATTCCCCATTCTCGCGATTTCTGATTTGTGCCGCTATCTTGGGAATCAGATTCTCCGCCGCCCTTATCTTGCTTTCCTCCAGCTCCTTGGGGTCGATATCCATAAAAGGCAGACACACGTATGTGTTTGGCATCTGCACCGATACCGCCAAATCGAGTTTCATTCCACGCCGACCGAGTTCCTTGGCGAAGATATCCATGGCAAGCCCTGTCTCGTCGCCACATGTACACAGCGCGAAGACATATCTGCCCGAAAAAATAGAGTGGGGAAGAGAGCGCACAAAACGGCGGACTATATGCGGAGGTTGCCACCCGTGGATAGGAAAGGCGAACCCTATCGGCTCTTCGGGTGAAATACGGGATAACAGCGACACGTGGTCAAAGGCATTAAAGCGCTTTGAACAAATATCAATGGCTTCGCAATTCAGTTTGCATGCTAATGTAGTGGCTGTCCATCGCGTATTTCCTGTTCCTGAGAAATAATATATCATAACGGCTGCAAATATTAAAAATAATAATTTAAATATCGTTCCTCCATAATTTCTCCAAAGTGAATTCGATATGAATTCGATGTGAAGCCGATAGTTGAACGACTTCATATTGGTTTCATATCGGGTTTATATTGGAATGGGAATGGAGTTTTATACCTGATATGGCATCTACACCTCAGACGTGCCGCCTGAGGAAAATGCTGTGGTCGATACAGGAGGGGAGTTCTTCCTTGTAGTGGGTCACCATAATGAACGTCTTGTTGCGTCGGCGGCAGAAGGTCTCGATTACATCCTTCACCAAGCGGCGGTTGCGGTTGTCAAGTCCGTGGAGAGGCTCGTCGAGGATGAGCAACTGGGGGTCCTTGACAAATGCCCTTGCCACGAGAACCAGTCGTTGCTCGCCACTTGAGAGCTTCAGGAAAGAGGTGTTCTCCTTGCCTTCTAGTCCGAAGACCTTCATCCACAGTCGGCAGATATCGTATTCGCTCTCTTCGGGACGCACATACAGCCCCATGGTATCTTTCAGACCGCTTGCCACTATGCGTATCGCAGGAATGTCGCGGTGGTATGAGCGGTGCATCTCTGGAGAAACATACCCGATGTGCTTCTTTATATCCCAAATGCTTTCTCCCGAACCTCGCGGATTGCCGAAGAGAGCAATGTCGCAGGCATAGCTTTGGGGATTGTCGGCACAAACCAATGAGAGAAGGGTGCTCTTGCCCGAGCCGTTTTGTCCGCTGAGCGCCCAACGCTCGCCGTTGCTCACTGTCCAGTCGAGGTCTTTGAGGATAGTGCGCTCGCCATAAACGATGCTCACCTTGTTCATGCCCACAACCTCCTGAGTGTGATAGTCATTGTCCTTGTTGGGCAAGTCGAGGATGGCTTGTTCCATATCCTCCGACAACACCTTAGTAGGGTCAGGTTGGCGGTTGTCAACATATTCTTCCCTTGTCATTTTTGCTTTTACACGCATATCCTTTACCTCAACTACGTGAGTTATGAAGTCGGGAATGTCATCGGTCTTTGACAACACAAGCACCACTTGCAGATGATGCTCCCGGGCAAGATCCGTGAGCAGTTCCTTAAGCTGGTCGCGAGTCTCGGCATCAAGTCCGATGAAGGGATTGTCCATTATAAGCACGCGAGGGTCGGTGAGCAAAGCCTTGGTGAGTTGGAATTTCCTCAGCTCACCGCTTGACATAAGTATGAGGTACTTGTCCATAAGGTGCTCGATATGGAAAAGACTATACAGATGTTGTTGAAGTTGGCGACGCTCAGGAGTGTCTTCTCCAGCCATAAGATATGCCTTTTCCAATTCGGTGCCCACCCGAGGTGTCTCCTCATCAATTTCCTGCTGATTCCATCGTTGCTGTAGGAAGTATGTGCCGTCGCTGTCGCCGTAGGAGTCGCGGAAGGTGATATACTTGATGTTGTCGGCAGCCAAGGGTTTTGTGCTTGGCGCAAAGTCATACTGGGGTTCGGTCATGATGAGAGGATGCCTGCCTATTATGATATCCACAAGCATCGACTTGCCACTGCCGTTAGCTCCCACAATGGCGAGATGTTCGCCATCGCAAAGTTCAAAGTTCACAGGCTCAGCCATACGCCATTCCGGCATTCTGGTCACGCCATTTTCAATTTTTATTATTTTCTGCATATTTTTCTTTTTTATCCACAGATTATTACAGATATATAATTTATATTGGATTTACACAGATTTTTGCAGCGCAACATAATCTGTGAGAATATTCCCATAATTTTTTATCTGTGGGAATCTGTGGGGTAAGCTATTCTTTCCTTATTCTTATTCGCAAAGTCCTTCCAGCTGGAGTAGTGCTTCGCACCTGTCTCGGGACGGCTCATCTGGAGGAAATGGCAGTAGGCGGCACCGAGGGCGTCGGTGGCATCCATAAACTTGCACATCTCACTTTGGTCGAGCTTCAGCAGTCGCTGAAGCATTCCCGCCACCTGTTCCTTGGAGGCCTGTCCCTGACCTGTAATCGCCATTTTTATCTTCAGCGGTGCATATTCATGTATTGGGATGCCATGATGGATGGCTGCGGCGATGGCAGTGCCCTGGGCGCGTCCGAGTTTAAGCATCGACTGGACATTCTTGCCGAAGAAAGGTGCCTCAATGGCCATTTCATCGGGAAGATACGAGTCGATAATACCAGTTACGCGCTCGAAGATATGTCCGAGTTTGAGATATGGGTCTGGGAATTTCCTCAGGTCGATGACACCCATGGCGAGCATCTCAGCCTTGTTGCACACGACCTTTATCAGTCCATAACCCATGATGTTGGTACCGGGGTCGATACCTAATATGATTTTTTCCATGTCACTCTTTTTGTTTGTCATTTTTTCCATATTCCCTTAATGGTGATTTGCGCAGGTTCACTCTCGTTGCCGTATCTGTCGATGGCAGTCACGGCATAGTGGATGTCGAACAGATGATGCTCCGGCGGAAGTGTAATGCCTCGTTCGGAGGTGCGCATTGATATGATGTTTTCCGGTAAACTGATGTCAACGGGAACTGTTTCCGACCTGTATATATTATATAAATAGGTATCTTCGCTTGACGGTCGCCATGACAGATGCCTTGTCTTGGAATCATAGATGAGCGATGACGGCGACTCGGGAGGGGTGTTGTCCGCCCATGTCATAGGCGGGATAAGGGCGGGATAGCGATTCAGCTCGTTTGCCACGAAGTCATACAATCCCTGCACATTGTCGAGCAGGAACTTACATCTGAAGAAGGTATGCCCAATGCCCTCGCTGCGAAGGAAATACAGTTGGCGGCGCACCGTGTCGATAGACCAGTCACCCTCGCGTGGCGACAGGAAATAAATGCCAAGTCCGGCACTGATGCTCCTTCCGTGGTTTTGCTCCTGCCAGTCAGCTGCGAAGGGGAAGAAGTTGTTTCCCTTATAGTAGATCATGGGATAGAGCTGGTCCATGAGTCCGTCGCGCACCCAAGCCTGTGCATCCTGTGCTACCGTGCTGTAGGCGTTCCACCCATAGCTGCGGTAGCGGCTGAGGTCAGAATATTTGCCGAGGGGCGAGCAGCTGATTTTCACCCATGGCTTGCGACTTTTCACCTTTGCGTTGATTTCCCTGACAATACGTGTGATGTTTCGGCGGCAGGCAGGCAGGACTGATGGCTTCGGCTTGTCCTGTTCGGGATACCTTATATAATCAAGATGTATGCCGTCGATATCGTAATTTCTTGTGATTTCATCGCAGATATCAGCAATATATTTAGCAGTCTGGGGATTATCGGGACGCATAAAACCCTCGTTGCCGATGCGTTTCACTATATTGCGATGACGATAGTGAAGGCGCTTGCATCCTATGTTGCCCCACTTGCCCACGGGTATGGCAACCACCCATGCGTGGAGTTCCATGCCTCGCTTGTGACACTCCTCGATGGCAAATGCGAGCGGGTCGTAACCAGGTGACTTTCCTGGAATGCCCGACATGCAACCGTCCCATGGTTCCAATGCTGACGGATATATGGTGGTTGCCCTAATCCTTGTCTGCAGCAGCACGGTGTTGATGTTAGCGCGTTGCAGGCGGTCAAATATGTCGATGAGTTCCATCTGTTGTTTTTTTGCCGATGACGTTGACTGTGCGTAAGTATGGGGCCAGTCGAGTCCTCCGATGGTTGTAAGCCACACCGCCCTCACTTCGTGTTTTGGGTGGCTGATGTCCTGAGCATTTGCAGAAAAGACACACAAGATTGCCAATAAAGGCACAAAAATATAGTAAATTTTCATTTTTTATCCAAATTTGCGTGCAAAGTTATGATTTTTTTTTCATATATCAAATTAAATTGTTACTTTTGCACGAAAAATAAGTAACTTTATAGATTTATATCGACAATGATAACTTTTATTGTAAGCCTTATTGCTCTTATAATGGGCTATTTCCTGTATGGAAAGTTTGTCGAGAGGGTGTTCGGACCTGACGACAGAGAGACTCCCGCCGTCGCAAAGGCAGACGGTGTTGACTTCATTGTACTCCCCAACTGGAAGATATTCATGATTCAGTTCCTGAACATCGCCGGCACCGGTCCTATCTTCGGTGCCATCATGGGTGCCAAGTTCGGCCCTGCGGCTTATCTGTGGATTGTCTTCGGATGTATCTTTGCCGGAGCCACACACGACTATCTCAGCGGAATGATTTCAATGCGCAAGGGTGGAGTGGGACTTCCTGAGATTATCGGCGACACTCTTGGCAACGCCACCCGCAAGGTGATGCTCGTTTTTTCCGTACTGCTTCTCGTGATTGTGGGAGCGGTGTTTGTGTATAGCCCTGCGGAGATTCTTGACAGTATGGCTGGTACAACCACCATGTGGATTATCATCATCTTTGCATATTATTTCATAGCAACCATGCTGCCCATTGACAAGGTCATCGGACGTGTTTATCCTATCTTCGCCTTTTCGCTTCTGTTCATGGCGGCGGCACTGATGGTGGTGCTTTTCATCAAGTGGCCCTCTATCCCCGAATTGTGGGACGGACTGGGCAACAAGGCTCTCACCGTTGACCCAAGTTGGAGCAGCCAACTCTTCCCCTGCCTCTTTATCACGATTGCCTGCGGAGCCATCAGCGGTTTCCACGCCACACAGAGTCCGCTTATGGGACGCTGCATAAAGAGCGAACGAATGGGTCGCCCCATCTTCTATGGAGCAATGATTACCGAGGGTATCGTGGCACTGATATGGGCCACGGTGGCTTCATATTTCTTCTATGCAGAACCACAACCTGGATATCAGCTGATTACCGAGTTCTCCAACAATGGTTTCTCGACCTCGGCCCCTAAGGTGGTGAATATCATCTGCAACGACTGGCTGGGTGTATTTGGCGGAATACTTGCTATGCTCGGAGTTGTGGCAGCCCCGATTACGAGTGGCGACACAGCACTTCGCTCCGCACGACTCATCATTGCTGATTTCATCCACTTGGAGCAGCGCAGCATCAAGCATCGCCTGCTCATCTCGGTGCCTATGTTCCTCGCATGTATTGCATTGCTGTTGTGGCAGGTGGAGAATCCCGACGGATTCAATGTGATATGGCAGTATTTCGGATGGTCTAACCAGACCTTGGCGGTGTTCACGCTATGGGCCATCACCGTTTATCTGCTGAAAAACGGCAAAACGTATAATTTTATGCTAATACCATCGTTGTTTATGACCACCGTCAGCGCCACATTCCTGTTTGTATCAAAGCAGGCGTTTGGACTGCCTGAAACCATTGGCTATCCGCTTGGAGTGGCGGTACTCGTGGTGGCATACGTATGGTTCCATACATTCGAGTCAAAATACAAGAAAAATAATAATAACAATTAATAATCGCGATTATGAAAAGATTTTGTTTGATTTTGGTGACCATGTTGGTTACAATGGCTTCACACGCCCAGTTTGAGGCAGGCAAATACTATGTAGGTGCCTCGCTCTCCAGTTTAGGATTCAGCTACAACGGTTCGCAGGAAGGTGCGTTCGGATTGCAGGCCCGCGGTGGTTATCTTTTCGATGACAACCTCATGGCTACAGGTCAGTTGACATGGGAAAAGCAGAGCATGATGCCTTCGTATCTCAAGGTTGGTGTCGGTGCACGCTATTATATCGTGCAAAACGGTTTGTATTTCGGTGCTCAGGTGAACTATCTCCGCCACTCTTCTGACTATGACGACCTGCAGCCTGGTATTCAGGTGGGATATGCATTCTTCCTGAACAAGAACGTGACTGTGGAACCTGAGATTTATTATGACCAGTCTATCAAGTCGCATAAGGACTTCAGTACTGTTGGATTCAGAATTGGTGTGGGTATTTATCTTTAATATTGAAATATTGAAAGATTGAAAGATTTAAGGATATGCTGAAAGTTGAAGAATTGGTTGACAGGCTTATTGACCTGTCTTTTGCCGAGGACATTGGCGATGGCGACCATACAACATTGTGCTGCATCCCCGAGGATGCTATGGGCAAGTCCAAGCTGTTAATTAAGGAAGACGGTATTCTTGCCGGTGTGGAGATAGCAAAGGAAGTGTTCCACCGCTTTGACCCCACCATGCAGGTGGAGGTGTTTATGGGCGACGGCACTAAGGTGAA
>JBJEAV010000461.1:6151-15601 GCA_051869395.1 Prevotella sp. | reverse complement strand
GCTTTGACCCCACCATGCAGGTGGAGGTGTTTATGGGCGACGGCACTAAGGTGAAAAAGGGTGATGTGGCAATGATTGTCACTGGTAAGGTTCGCTCACTCTTGCAGACTGAGCGTCTGATGCTCAATATCATGCAGAGAATGAGCGGTATAGCCACTATGACCTCGAAATATGTTGAACGTTTGGAAGGTACTCATACCCGTGTGCTCGACACACGTAAGACTACCCCTGGTATGCGTATGCTCGAAAAACAGGCTGTGAAGATTGGTGGCGGATGCAATCACCGTATCGGTCTCTTCGATATGATTCTCCTGAAGGACAACCACGTGGATTTCTCCGGCGGCATTGCCAATGCCATCAACCGTTGTCATCAGTATCTCAAGGAGAAGGGACTCGACCTGAAGATCGAGATTGAGGTGCGCAACTTCGACGAACTCAAGCAGGCTATGGACTGCGGAGGCATCGACCGTATAATGCTCGACAATTTCTCAGTGGAGGACACCAAGAAGGCCGTGGAGATTGTAGGCGGTAAGTATGAGACAGAATCGAGTGGCGGTATAACTTTCGACACTCTGCGCGACTATGCCGAGTGTGGCGTTGACTTCATATCTGTAGGTGCTCTCACTCATTCCGTAAAAGGACTCGATATGAGCTTTAAGGCGGTGGAATAAATTGAAAAATTGGAAGATTGAAAAATTGAAAGATTAATGAAAAAGACAATTATTCTGGCATCGCTGTGCTTGTCTGTCATATCGGTTTTTGCCTGTACCAATTTTATTGTAGGCAAGAAGGCGAGTGTTGACGGGTCGGTGATGTGCAGCTACAGTGCCGACGACTATGGCATGTTCCAGCATCTGGCTCATTTCCCTGCGGGCAAGCATGCCAAGGGTGAGATGGTGAAGATATTCGACTGGGACACCAATGAGTATCACGGCGAGATTCCTCAGGCAGAGGAGACATATAACGTGATTGGAAATATCAACGAGTGGCAGGTAACCATCGGAGAGACTACCTTTGGCGGTCGCGAGGAAATGGTGGATTCCACCGGTATCATCGACTATGGCTCGCTCATCTACCTTGCCCTCCAGCGTTCAAAGTCGGCTCGCGAGGCTATCAAGGTGATGACCACACTCGCCGAGACATACGGCTATAACTCTGAGGGCGAGACATTCACAATCTGCGATCCCAATGAGGCTTGGATTATGGAGATGATGGGATGTGGCGCCGGCAGCAAGTCGGTGGTATGGGTGGCACTGCGCGTGCCCGACGATGCAATCTGTGCACATGCCAACCAGAGCCGCATACGCACCTTCAACCAAAAGGACAAGCAGAACGTGATGTGCTCAAAGAATGTTGTCAAGTTTGCGCGAGAGAAAGGATGGTTCAGCGGTAAGGATGCTGACTTCAGTTTCTGCGAGACTTATGCCGCCCCCGACTTCGGCGGTCGCCGATTCTGCGAGGCACGCGTGTGGACATTTTTTAATATGTATAGCGATGATATGGCGCAGTATGTGGATTATGCTGCAGGCAAGGTGGCTGATGCAAAACCTATGCCATTGTGGATTGTACCCAACCGTAAGTTGAACGTGCATGACATGGAGATGGCAATGCGCGACCACTATGAAGGCACTCCATTTGCCCTCGACAGTGACATTGGTGGTGGTATTTGGGAGATGCCTTATCGTCCCACACCACTTCGATTCAAGATTGACGGCAAGGACTATTTCAACGAGCGTCCTGTCAGCACACAGCAGAGCGGATTCGTGTATGTAAGCCAGATGCGCTCTTGGCTTCCGCGTGAGGTGGGAGGCATCTTGTGGTTTGGCAATGACGATGCCAATATGGTGGCGTTCACTCCCGTGTATTGCTGCACTGCAGAGGCTCCGCGCCCATACAACACTCCCGGTGCCGACAATATCACATTCAGCATGGACAACGCCTTCTGGGTGTGCAACTGGGTGAGCAATATGGTTTATCCGAGATATTCGCAGATGTTCGGCAGTCTGCAGGCAGTGCGCGACTCGCTCGACAACTCATACTTCGCGGCTCAGGCTGAGGTAGAGGCCAAGGCTCTCGAACTCTCAAAGTCAGACCGCCAGGCTGCTGTGGATTATCTCTCGACCTATACTTCAGACAAGGCACAGCAGATGCTCGACCGCTGGAAGCAGCTTGCCACATATCTTATCGTGAAGTACAACGATATGGTGGTGAAGGAAGACGTAAACGGCAAGTTCGTGCGCGACAAGTTCGGACTTGGCAAGCGTCCCTCACGCCCCGGCTATCCTGAACGTTATGCCCGTGAGCTTATAAAGCAGACAGGCACAAAGTTCGAGGTGGTGAAGTGAAAGCCCTGAAAGGGCGACATAACAAAGGATAGGGCATAAGCCCTATCTACGAAGACATTCTCACATCCCCCTCCCCGACGAGCCTTTGGCGCGTTGGGGAGGGGGATATATGTATAATCATCATCCACAGGGTTCACACCCTGTGCTATGTTATGTCGCCCTTGCAGGGCTTTTCCTGAACTATAAAAGTATTCAACACAAAGATTGAAGAATGCGCTCCGCTGTTCGTCCGTCCCATCGGTCGGGAATAGCGGAGCGTTTGTATTTGCCCGCAATGATGTCGGCAAGAGTAGAGCTCAGGAGACATGTGTCGCTGCCCACGAGAGTGTTGCTGCCGATGGTGACAGTCTCGATGTGCTCGGTGTAGTCGTTGAGAGTGATGCAAGGCACTGAGTTGAATGTGGCTTCCTCAGCCACATTGCCCGAGTCGGTTATTATTCCCAAGGCATGGGAGGTGAGATAGCCGAATTCAAGATAGGAGAGACTATCCACCAAGCGTATTGGAGACACCGGCGACAAGAGTGGCGAGATTGCCTTTGCGGCAAGAGAATGCAGGGGGGCTATCACAGGGATATTGCCCGCTTCCTTCTCTATAGCAGCCACCATATTCTCTAAGAAGGCAGAGTCAGAAATAAGAGCCTTGCGATTGATAGTCAACACAAGATACTTGTCGATGCCGTCGATGCACGACGGACGGCTGAATCGGGTGTGGTTGTGGCGCAAGGTGTCGATGAGCAGGTTGCCCACCATATATATTTTGTTAAGCTCGGCACCTTCGCGCGTTGCGATGCTATTGGCATTAACACCGGCAGTGAACATCAGGTCGCTGAGTCCGTCGATTACCAGCCGGTTGATTTCCTTCGGCATGTTGATGTCAAACGAGCGTGTTCCTGCCACTAAATGGGCAAGCCGCAATCCACGTTTTTTGGTGACAATAGCCACAGCCATTGTGGATGCGAGGTCATCGCAGACAATCACTGTATGTGAGGAAGCATCATCTTTAGAGAATCTTTCGAGATAACTGTCAAAGGCAGCCATCACCTTTCCCGTGAGTTCATTGATGCTTTCGCAGTCAACACCGAGGAAGATATCAGGACGTGGAATCTCTAATTGTTCATACAGGTCGGCATCTAAGGTAGGGTCATCCTCCCTTCCGGTATATACCAATGTATAGTTGATGTCAGAGCCTTTATCCTTTGCCCTTTCCGTTGCCCAGATGATAGGCGCTAACTTTATGAAGTTGGGGCGTGCGCCTGCTACAAGTGTTATATGCATAGTAATGAATGTATTTTTTAGTGCAAATATACCTCTTTTTCATCAAAAAACAAAGAAAAAGCAGAAAAATATAAGTAATTTATTGAAAAAAGTAACAATATATTTGCTTATTAGCGAAAAAATGTATAACTTTGCAGCCGAAATTAAAATATTAAAGAAAAAGAATATGAATAGATTCGAACTTCTACACCTTATTAATATTATTCGACTTCAGGACGGGGTCGGAAGTGAAAAGGTGTGTATGTAGTTCATCTATGGGATATATACGGAACCTTTCTCACTTCCATGTGGGGAAGGTTCTTTTTTTTAAATGAAGAGTGAAGAATGAAGAGTGAAGAGTGAAGAATGAAGAGTGAAGAATGAGGTAGTCCTGGAAGGGCGACATAACTTAGCACAGGGTGCAACCCTGTGAATAACAAAGTAAATTTCCCTCTCCTCCCTCCGAGCGCCTTTGGCGCTCGGAGGGAGGAGAAAGGAGAAATGGAATAAATGATAGGGCTCACGCCCTATCCTATGCTATATCGCCCTTTCAGGGCTTAAATCGACGATAACAACTTTTGAAAAATTAAAAATATTAAAGATATGACAGACAGATTATTTATCTTCGACACAACGCTCAGGGACGGCGAACAGGTTCCTGGATGCCAGCTGAACACCGTTGAAAAGATTCAGGTGGCTAAGCAATTGGAAAAACTCGGTGTGGATGTCATCGAGGCGGGTTTCCCAATCTCAAGTCCTGGTGACTTCAACTCGGTTATCGAAATCTCCAAGGCTGTGACATGGCCTACCATCTGCGCCCTTACACGTGCCGTGGAGAAGGACATCGACGTGGCTGCCGAATCGCTTAAGTATGCCAAGCACAAGCGTATTCACACCGGTATCGGTACGAGCGACTCACACATCAAGTATAAGTTCAACAGTAATCGCGAGGAAATCATCGAGCGTGCAGTGGCTGCCGTGAAGTATGCCAAGAAATACGTAGAGGACGTGGAGTTCTATGCCGAGGATGCCGGTCGCACCGACAATGAGTATCTCGCACGCGTGGTGGAGGCGGTAATCAAGGCCGGCGCCACAGTGGTGAACATCCCCGATACAACGGGTTATTGTCTCCCCTCTGAATACGGCGAGAAAATCAAGTATCTTATGGAGCATGTTGACGGTGTTCACAATGCCACCATCTCAACCCACTGCCACAACGACCTTGGCATGGCAACTGCCAACACCCTCAGCGGTGTGCTCAATGGTGCGCGCCAGGTGGAGGTGACCATCAATGGTATTGGTGAGCGTGCGGGTAACACCTCGCTCGAAGAGATTGCCATGATACTAAAGTGCCACAAGGACATCGACATTGATACAAACATCAACACCACAATGATTTGTCCCACCAGCCGCATGGTGTCAAGTCTCATGAACATGCCTGTGCAGCCTAACAAGGCGATTGTCGGACGCAACGCTTTCGCTCATTCAAGCGGTATTCATCAAGACGGTGTGCTGAAGAACGTATCGACATACGAGATTATCGACCCCAAGGATGTAGGTCTCGATGACAACTCTATAGTATTGACAGCCCGTTCGGGTCGTGCCGCCCTGAAGTTCCGTCTTGGTGTGCTCGGAGTGAAGATTGACGACGAGGAGAAGGTGGATGCCATATATCAGAAGTTCCTGCGTCTTGCCGACCAGAAAAAGGAGGTCAACGATGACGACATCCTCATGCTCGCCGGTGCCGACACTGCCGAGAGCCGTGCCGTGAAGCTCGACTTCCTGCAGGTGACTACCGGTATGGGCGTGAAGAGTGTGGCAAGCATCGGACTCGACATCTCTGGTCAGAAATTCGAGGAGGCAAGCACAGGCAACGGTCCCGTGGATGCCGCCATCAAGGCTCTGAAGAAGATTATCCAGAAGCACATGACCCTCAAGGAGTTCACCATCCAGGCCATCAGCAAGGGTTCTGACGATGTTGGTAAGGTACACATGCAGGTGGAATACAACGGCAACGTATATTACGGATTCGGTGCCAACACCGACATAGTAACAGCTTCCGTGGAGGCTTACATTGATTGTATTAACAAGTTTAGAGGATAAACGTAAAAAACATATATGAATACATTATTTGACAAGATTTGGGACAAGCACGTCGTTCAGCAGATTGAGGACGGTCCCACACAACTTTACATCGACCGCCTCTATTGCCATGAGGTGACGTCGCCACAGGCATTCGCTGGTATGAGGGAGAGAGGACTCAAGTGCTTCCGTCCCGACCATATCTACTGTATGCCCGACCATAACACTCCCACCCACGATCAGGACAAGCCCATCGAGGACCCCGTTTCAAAGAAGCAGGTGGATACACTGGCAAAGAATGCCGCCGACTTCGGTCTTACCCACTACGGTATGATGTCCAAGGACAATGGTATCATCCATGTCGTAGGTCCTGAGAAGGGACTTTCGCTCCCTGGCATGACCATCGTTTGCGGTGACTCACATACCTCTACCCACGGTGCAATGGGTGCTGTAGCGTTTGGCATCGGAACATCTGAGGTTGAAATGGTTATGGCATCGCAGTGCATCCTTCAGCAGAAACCGAAGTCAATGCGCATCAATATCAACGGACAGCTTCAGAAGGGTGTCACTCCCAAGGATGTGGCTCTCTATCTTATGTCAAAACTCACCACATCCGGTGCCACAGGTTACTTCGTTGAATACTCTGGTCAGGCAGTCAAGGAGATGACTATGGAGGGTCGTCTCACTCTCTGCAACCTCTCAATTGAGATGGGCGCACGCGGAGGATTCGTTGCTCCCGACGAGACTACTTTTGAATATATCAAGGGTCGCGAGTTCGCTCCTAAGGGCGAGGCCTGGGACAAGGCAGTGGAATACTGGAAGACATTGAAGAGCGGCGACGATGCCGTGTTCGACAAGGAACTCAACTTTGATGCAGCTGACATAGAGCCGCGCATCACCTACGGAACTAACCCCGGTATGGGTATCGGCATCACTGAGGCTGTTCCCACTCTCGACGATATCGACGAGGCTGGCAAGGCTTCATTCCAGAAGTCGCTCGACTATATGGGCTTTGCTCCCGGTGAGAAACTGCTCGGCCGTGCCATCGATTACGTCTTCCTCGGAGCATGTACCAACGGGCGTATCGAGGACTTCCGTGCCTTTGCTTCTATCGTGAAGGGCAGAAAGAAGGCTGACAATGTAGTGGCATGGCTTGTGCCTGGTTCATGGGCTGTTGACAAGCAGATTCGCGATGAAGGTCTTGACAAGGTTTTCGCCGAGGCTGGTTTTGAGATTCGCCAGCCTGGATGTTCGGCCTGTCTTGCAATGAACGATGACAAGGTTCCCGCCGGCAAGTATGCCGTCAGCACCAGCAACCGCAATTTCGAGGGTCGCCAGGGCCCAGGTTCACGAACCATCCTCGCCTCTCCATTGGTAGCCGCCGCAGCTGCCGTAACAGGTAAAATAACTGATCCAAGAGAGTTAATTTAACCCACAGATTTCCACAGATGAGAAATTTTAGGATGATTATCACAGATTATGCTGCGCAGAAAAAATCTGTGAAAATCCAATAGAAATTATTTATCTGTGATAATCTGTGGTTAAAAAAATAAAAGAAAGATGAAACAGAAATTTGACGTTATAACAAGTACATGTGTTCCACTTCCTTTGGAGAATGTGGACACCGACCAGATAATACCCGCTCGATTCCTTAAGGCCACTGACAAGGAAGGTTTCGGAGAAAACCTCTTCCGCGACTGGCGCTACAACAAGGACGGTTCGCCCAAAAAGGACTTCGTGCTCAACGACCCAACTTACGGAGGATGTATCCTCGTGGCTGGAAAGAACTTCGGTTCGGGTTCAAGCCGCGAACATGCTGCATGGGCAATAGCAGGATACGGATTCCGCGTGGTCATCAGCAGTTTCTTTGCTGATATCCACAAGAACAACGAGCTGAACAACTTCGTGCTGCCGGTTGTGGTGAGCGAAGAGTTCCTCGCCGAACTGTTCGAGAGTATCAAGCAGAACCCAAAGATGGAAGTGAAGGTTGACTTGCCCAACCAGACTGTCACCAACCTCGCAACAGGCAAGAGCGAACAGTTTGAAATCAACGGCTACAAGAAACACTGCCTCATCAACGGTCTCGACGACATCGACTACCTGCTTGAAAACAAGGATAAGATTGAGACATGGGAAGCGCAGAACAAATGAGCAAGCCACGTACGGGCATCCAGCCTTTCATAGAGATTATGGACTGCACGCTGCGCGACGGAGAGCAGACAAGCGGCGTGTCGTTCCTGCCTCATGAGAAGCTCATGATTGCACGTATGCTGCTCAGGGATGTCAATGTCGATCGTATCGAGGTGGCATCGGCCCGTGTATCCGAGGGCGAGAAGGATGCGGTGAAGATGATTTGCCGATATGCCCAACAGATTGGCAAGGGTGACAGTGTGGAGGTACTTGGCTTTGTCGATGGATACCAGTCAATCGACTGGATTGCAGATTGCGGTTGCCGAACTGTAAACCTGCTCACCAAAGGCTCGCTAAAGCACTGCACGCAACAGCTTGGCAAGACTCCTGAGGAGCATATCGCCGACATTCTTGACACTATCCTGTATGCACGTTCACGAGGCATCACCGTCAACCTCTACCTTGAGGACTGGAGCAATGGCATGAAGGATTCCCCTGAGTATGTCTATCAGATGATGAATGCCCTAAGCACTGCTGAAGTAAAACGATTCATGTTGCCTGATACTCTGGGTATTATGAACCCGCTGCAAGTGATAGAATACTTCCGCAAGATGCTCAAGCGTTATCCTCATCTCCATTTCGACTTCCATGCCCACAACGACTATGACCTTGCAGTGAGCAACTCATTGGCTGCCGTGCTAAGCGGTGCCAAGGGACTGCACGTCACGGTGAATGGGTTGGGGGAGAGGTGTGGCAATGCCCCGTTGTCAAGCGTTCAGGTGATTCTTAAGGACCAGTTTAATGCCAAGACGAATATCCATGAGGACAAGCTCAACGACATCAGCCGGCTTGTCGAGGGTTATTCTGGCATTGCCGTGGCTCCCAACCAACCGATTATTGGCGACAACGTATTCACCCAGGTGGCTGGTGTGCATGCCGATGGCGACAACAAGGACAACCTTTATTGCAACGACCTCGTTCCCGAGCGTTTCGGACGCAAGCGAGAGTATGCCCTTGGCAAAAACAGTGGCAAGGCGAACATTGCCCGCAATCTGCAGGAGCTTGGTCTTGAACTGACTCCCGAACAGACACGCAAGGTCACTCAACGCATCACCGAACTTGGCGACCGCAAGGAGATTGTAACCCAGGACGACTTGCCCTTCATCGTCAGCGACGTGCTCAAGCATGCCGCTCCCGAGGATAAGGTGAAACTTGTGAGCTACCTTGTTTCCTCTGCCTATGGTCTCAAACCATTAGCGAGTGTCAAGGTTGAAATCAACGGTGAGCAGTATGAGTCAGACTCAACGGGTGACGGTCAGTATGATGCCTTTGTGAAGGCCCTGCGCAAGATATACAAGGAATATCTCGACCGCACGTTCCCGATTCTCGAGAACTATGCCGTCACCATTCCTCCCGGTGGTCGCACTGACGCCCTCGTCCAGACGGTCATCACATGGCGCAACGGCGACAAGCTCTTCCGCACCCGCGGCCTTGATGCCGACCAGACCGAAGCTGCCATCAAGGCGACATTCAAGATGTTGAATCTCATTGAGGAATAGATAATCTCAACTTTCAAAGGTAGTAAAAAGGAGATAAAAGGAGATAAATGACGTATGTTTTAAGCATAGATTTTACTATT
>JBJEAV010000461.1:0-6051 GCA_051869395.1 Prevotella sp. | reverse complement strand
AAAAGGAGATAAAAGGAGATAAATGACGTATGTTTTAAGCATAGATTTTACTATTGTCTTTTAACTCCCTTTAACTCCTTTTAACTCCTTTAACTCCCCAAAATATAAAAACTTAAATAAATAAAAAGATATGAAACTGAAAATTGCAGTTCTCGCGGGCGATGGTATCGGTCCCGAGATTATGGAACAGGGTGTGGCAGTGATGTCTGCCGTAGCCGAGAAGTTCGGACATGAAGTGGAATACAAGGAAGCCCTCTGCGGAGCACACGCTATCGACGAGGTGGGCGACCCGTTCCCCGAAGAAACATTCAAGGTGTGCGAGGAAGCCGACGCTGTGCTTTTCGCATCTGTTGGCGACCCCAAGTTTGACAACAACCCCTCAGCCAAGGTGCGCCCCGAACAAGGTCTCCTTGCCATGCGCAAGAAGTTGGGACTGTTTGCCAATATACGTCCTGTCACCACCTTCGACTGCCTTGTACACAAGTCACCGCTTAAGGACGAAATCGTGCGCGGTGCCGATTTCATCTGCATCCGCGAACTTACCGGAGGAATGTACTTCGGAAAGAAGCAGGAACCATCAATTAATGCCGATGGAGTAGAGGATGCCCTCGACACCAACTACTACACACGCCCTGAGGTGGAGCGCATCCTGCGCGTGGGCTATCAGTATGCACGCCAGCGCCGCAAGCATCTCACTGTGGTTGACAAGGCTAATGTATTGGCTTCAAGCCGTTTGTGGCGCAAGATTGCTCAGGAGATAGCTCCCGAATATCCCGATGTCGAAACCGACTATATGTATGTGGATAATGCCGCCATGCGTATGATTCAGGACCCGAAGTTCTTTGATGTTATGGTAACGGAGAACACCTTTGGTGACATCCTCACCGACGAGGGTTCGTGCATCACCGGCTCTATGGGTCTTCTGCCTTCAGCCTCCACTGGCAGCAGCACTCCAGTATTTGAGCCTATCCATGGTTCTTGGCCTCAGGGCAAGGGTCTGAACATTGCCAACCCCTTGGCTCAGATTCTCTCCGTTGCCATGCTCTATGAGTATTTTGACCTCAAGGAAGAGGGTGCCCTCATCCGCAAGGCTGTTGACGCATCGCTCGACCAGAACGTGCGCACACCAGAGATTCAGGTTGAAGGCGGCGAGAAGTATGGCACTAAGGAAGTGGGTGCCTGGATTGTTGACTTTATCAAGAAAGCATGATAAAACCGATTCTTACAATGCTGTTAGTCCTTATTGGGACTGACAGCATTTTTTCGCAGACTCAGAAGGAATGGCGCGATTCACTCTCCGTGCTCAACCGTCAGATAATGTCGTCGGAATATTCCTCCGACCTTTATCTGCGCAAGGCTGCCGTGAATCTCGAACTTGAACAATGGGACTATGCCATCGAGACCTATACCGATATCCTGAAAAAAGAACCAGCCAATCCCGCAGCCCTTTTTTACCGTGCATACGCACAAGGCAAAATGCGACGTTATGAACTGGCTGCCAACGACTACCGCACCTTCCTCAAGGTGGCACCAGAGAATGTCGATGGTATGCTTGCCTTGGCATATATCTACATCAAACAAGGGAAAAACAAGGAGGCGATGGACAACTACAACCGCATCATTGAGATTTTTCCTGACCATAGCGTGGCTTACGCCTCAAGGGCATCTCTCGAAACCACGGAGAATTTTCTTGACGCAGCACTTATGGACTGGAACAAGGCCATCGAATATGATTCCAAGAACATTGAATATCTTGCCTCAAAGGCTGACTTGCTCATACGCATGAACAGAAAATCTGAAGCTCGACGCACTCTCGACGAGGCTGTGAGCAAGGGGGCAACAAGAGGTCAACTCCGAGACCTATACAACAAGACTAAATAGTATGTTTAAGTCTAAGCAGCATTATGATAAATAAGGGAGTGTAGTTAAGGAGTTAAGGAGTTAAGCCAAATGTTATTAACTCCTTAATTCCCAACAATTAGATTCTTGTTACTTGTTTTACTCCCTTCACCGCCTTGAGTTTCTTGACAAGTGCCTCCAGACGTGACGTGTCGTCGATGTTCACGACAAGATTTCCGCTGAACAATCCGTCATGACTGTCTATGCTGATGCTTCTGAGCGTCAGTTTCTCATCCTTGCTGATAATGCTGGTCAGGTTGTTCACAATGCCAATGTCATCGTTTCCTACCACACGCAGTGTGATTGAATACATCGACGAACCCTTGCCGCTCCATCTTGCCTTGACGATGCGGTATCCGAATCGCTTGCGCAGTTCTGCGGCATTGGGACAATCGCAGCGGTGAATCTTTATGCCGCCGCTGACAGTGACAAAGCCAAAAACATCGTCGCCATATATTGGCTGGCAGCATTTTGCAAGCTGGAAGTCTATGCCCTTGAGATTACGGTCTATCACGAGCACATCGTCATTGCCCTGGGCTTTCTGTATATCCTGGTTGTGCTGCAGACTGAATCCCTCGGCACTCTTGGCTGGCTGGTCTCCCGTTGGAGTCTGTTCGCGCTGCTTGAGTTCCAGATAGCCGTCAATCACGGTGTTCACGTCCAACAAGCCATCGGCAATCTGCTTGTAGAAATCACTTACTTCCTTGAATTTCAGCTTTTTGATAAGCCTTGTCATAATAGATTCCTCAAGTTCGATTTTCCTGTTCTTGAACTTTCTCTCAATCATTTCCTTGGCAAAAAGTCCCTCTTTCACCTGTGTTTCCTTGAGTGCGAGTTT
The DNA here is from genome assembly GCA_051869395.1 of Prevotella sp. Lineage (GTDB taxonomy): Bacteria > Bacteroidota > Bacteroidia > Bacteroidales > Bacteroidaceae > Prevotella. The sequence continues at coordinate 3,314 of JBJEAV010000461.1, read as the reverse complement.
TATCTTTGCCTTGGCGCGTGATGTCTTCACGATGTTCAGCCATTCCTGCTTTGGCTTCTGTATGGAGGAAGTCATAATCTCCACCTGGTCGCCACTGTGAAGCAGTTCGCGGAATGTCACCACCTTATTATTAATACGCGCGCCCGTGCATGCGTTACCCACTTTAGAGTGGATATGATAGGCAAAGTCGAGCACGGTGGCTCCCTTTGGGAACTTCAGCAAGTCCCCCTTTGGAGTAAACACAAAGACTTCGTCCTCATAGAGGTCCATCTTGAACTGGTCCATCATCTGCATGTCGTCGCTTGTTTCGAGTATGCTGCGGATGTTGTTCAACCATTCGTCCAGTCCTGTCTCACCTTTTACTCCCTTGTATCTCCAGTGGGCAGCCACTCCCCTCTCGGCTATCTCATCCATGCGTTCGGTGCGTATCTGCACCTCCACCCATTTTTTATCAGGTCCGAGCACCGTGATGTGCAGACTTTCATAACCGTTAGACTTTGGCACCGAGAGCCAGTCGCGCAGTCTCTTGGGGTTGGGCTGATACATGTCAGTCACCAATGAATAAGCCTGCCAGCACTGCATCTTCTCCTGTTCGAGCGGCGAGTCGATGATGATACGTATGGCAAACAGGTCGTATATTCCCTCGAAGGCACATTTCTGTTTCTTCATCTTCTGCCAGATGGAGTGTATGCTCTTCGTCCTGCCCTTCATGTGGAATTTCAGCCCTGCCGCCTCCAGTTTCTGTCGGATAGGCTCGATGAATTCGGCGATATATGCGTCTCGCGCCTCCTTGGTGGCGTTAAGTTTTTCGCGAATCATGTAATAAGCGTCGTGTTCGAGATATTTCAGCGACAGGTCTTCCAGTTCGCTCTTCAGCTTGTACAATCCAAGCTTGTGCGCAAGCGGGGCATACAGGTAAGCCGCTTCCTGGCTCACCTCGTTTCTTGCCTCCTCGTTGGAGTTGTCCTTAATCTGTCTCATCAGTCTCACTCGGTCGGCAATCATGATAAGGATTACGCGCATGTCCTCGGCGAACGAAAGAAGAAGGTTTCGGAAGTTCTCACTTTCGATTACCGGGTTCTTCTTGTACAGTTCGCTGATGCGCAAAAGTCCGTGAAGGATGCGGGCTGGAGACTCGCCGAATTCGGTCTTCACCTCATCAATAGTCATAAACCCGTCCTCAACACTCGGATGCAGCAGTATAGCCATAACCGCATCACGTCTCAACCCGATTTCCTCGACAACGATTCTTGCCGTCTGCAATCCTGAGAGAATAGGATTAAGCCCGAAGACATCACGGTGAACCTGGTTGTTCTCGAGTGATGTTGTCAGTCTTACTCTCAGTTTTGCCTCGTCGTCGGGCAGGAACGATGTTCCAACTGTTGTTCTTAAATGGTCGATGAGGGCAAGCGTTTCTTCCCTCTCTTTGGCCGTAAATTTGAATTTATCTGCCATATTGTGTTGCATTTGAGTTAAAAAACTTTGCAAAGATACAAATTTTCTCTGATTTTCTTTCATTTTTCAGAAAAAGTTTGTAATTTTGGGGCACAATTCACTTTAAATACCACAATTATGTTATCAGAAAGAGACCTAATGCAGATAGCCGACAAGGGCATCAGCGAAAAACAGATTGAAAACCAGTTGAACGAATTCAAGACAGGATTCCCTTTCCTTCGTCTTGAAGCAGCCGCAAGTGTTGAGCGCGGAATTGTCGCTACAACTGCTGAATCACGTGAGAAATTTGAAAAGTGCTGGGAGCAGTTCAAGGCTGCCGGCAACAAGGTTGTCAAGTTCGTTCCCGCATCGGGAGCAGCAAGCCGTATGTTCAAGGACATGTTCGCATTCGTGGACGCTGAATACGACAAGCCCACTACGGATTTCGAGAAGAAGTACTTCGGAAATATCGGGAAGTTCGCCTTCTATGATGAGCTTAACGACGCTTGCAAGAAGAATGAGGGCAAGGACATCCCTACCCTACTGGCCGAAGGCAACTACAAGGCCGTGGCAGCACAGATGCTGCGCCCCGAGGGATTGAACTACGGTCAGCTGCCCAAGGGACTTCTGCTGTTCCACAAGTATGCCGAGGGACCTCGCACTCCTATGGAGGAGCACCTGGTGGAGGCAGCCCTGTATGCCGCATCCAACGGCGAGGCTCATATCCACTTCACCGTAAGCCACGAGCACATGCCTCTCTTCCGTCAGAAGGTGGCCGACAAGGCTGACTTCTATGCACAGAAGTTTGGTGTGAAGTATGACATCTCGTTCTCCGAGCAAAAGCCAAGCACCGACACCGTTGCCGCCAATCCCGACAACACCCCGTTCCGCAATGCCGACGGTTCACTTCTCTTCCGTCCCGGAGGCCACGGCGCGCTCATCGAGAATCTCAACGAGATTGACGCCGACGTCATCTTCATCAAGAATATCGACAACGTTGTGCCCGACCGTCTGAAGGACGAGACCGTTACTTACAAGCAGGTTATCGCCGGAGTGCTCGTTTCACTTCAGCAGAAGGCATTTGAATATCTCAGCCTGCTGGAAGCCGGAACATGCAACCACGACAAGCTCGAGGAAATCATCCGCTTCGTTCAGCATGACCTCTGCTGCCGCAAGGCTGACATCAAGGAGCTTGAGGATGCCGACCTCGTAATCTATCTGCGCGAGAAGCTCAACCGCCCGATGCGCGTCTGCGGTGTTGTCAAGAATGTCGGTGAGCCTGGCGGCGGTCCGTTCCTTACATACAACCAGGACGGCACAGTCAGCCTGCAGATTCTCGAGAGCAGCCAGATTGACAAGAACAACGCCGAGTATATGGAGATGTTCACCAAGGGCACCCACTTCAATCCCGTTGACCTCGTATGCGCTGTCAAGGACTACAAGGGCCAGCCCTTCAACCTGCCCGACTTCGTTGACCGCACCACTGGCTTCATCTCAAGCAAAAGCAAGAACGGCAAGGAGCTGAAGGCTCTTGAATTGCCAGGACTCTGGAACGGAGCCATGAGCAACTGGAACACAGTTTTCGTGGAAGTTCCACTCGGAACATTCAACCCGGTGAAGACCGTCAACGACCTCCTTCGCGATCAGCATCAATAATATGAATATTTGAAAAGAGGCAGGTGTCCATTTTCCACCTGCCCCTTTTTTTGTCGAATATGAGAAAGACATTTATGATTATTGCCATGGCGATGATATACATCACGTCAGCGGCACAGACCAAGGTGTATGACGAGTCAATCGACCCGTTTGTACTGTGAGCGTGGGCGTCCCGCCCGCGGTATAGCCCTGTAAGGGCGGCATATCATAGGATAGGGCGTAAG
>JBJEAV010000460.1:3950-5827 GCA_051869395.1 Prevotella sp. | reverse complement strand
GAAATGCTCGACTGTCCGTCGAGTATGGAGTAGTATGTATGTACATGTAGATGTACGAAATCTTGCATATTTTTTACCGTTTTATGTGAAATCGAGTGTAAAGTTACGGTAAATTTGCGAAATAACCAAAAGAAATTGGCAAAAAGTTTGTTTATTCGCAAAAAAAGTGCTACCTTTGCAGAGATTTAAATCAATCCTTATAGATACCCATGGGAAGAAGAATAAAGAAACTGAAGAAAATCCGCATTCATCGCGAAGGCACCGATACTCTGATATACAGTGTGTTGGCTTTTGGATTAGTAGCGTTTTTGCTCTATCACTACATAGATAACAAGATTCCGTTCTGGTCATTTTCCGTAATCTTCGGAGCGGCATGGCTTGTTGTGTTGAATTTTTACCGTTGCCCAATCCGATATTTCGAGGGTGACACCGAGCGTGTGGTGGTGGCTCCTGCCGACGGCAGGATTGTAGTTATCGAGGAGGTTATGGAAAACGAGTATTTCCATGAGAAGCGACTTATGATTTCCATATTCATGAGCCTCTTCAATGTCCACGCCAACTGGTTTCCCGTTGACGGCAAGGTGAAGAGTGTTGTCCACAAGGACGGTAATTACCACAAGGCATGGCTCCCCAAGGCCAGCGAGGAGAACGAGCATGCCGACGTGCTTATCACTACGCCGGAGGGCACTGATGTGCTCTGCCGTCAGATTGCCGGTGCCATGGCGCGTCGTATTGTCACTTATGCCAAGGAAGGCGAGGAGTGCTATATTGACGAGCACCTTGGATTCATTAAATTAGGTTCGCGCGTGGATGTGTATCTGCCCGTTGGCTCCGAGGTCTGTGTCAAGATGGGACAGGCAACGACGGGCGACCTGACGGTGATTGCCAAATTGAAAAATTGAAATTTTTTATGGCTGATTTACTGACCAAACATATACCCAATACTTTGACATCCTGCAACCTGATTTCAGGATGTATCGCCACTGTCTTTGCGCTGTCAGCCAATTACAGCATGGCATTGACTTTTATTGTCTTAGGAGCCGTATTCGACTTTTTCGATGGTATGAGTGCGCGTCTTTTGAAAGTTTCGTCGCCTATAGGCAAGGAGCTTGACTCGCTTGCCGATGATGTCACCTTTGGAGTTGCACCCTCATCGATGATTTTCAGCGTATTATATACGATGGAATATCCCGAGGCATTATCTCCTGTGGCATCGTTACTGCCTTATTTGGCATTTGTGATGGCAGCTTTTTCCGCCATTCGCCTTGCCAAATTCAATCTCGACGAGCGTCAGACTACATCGTTCATAGGATTGCCCACACCTGCCAATGCCCTTTTCTGGGGTGCTCTCATAGTGGGTTGTTGCGACAGCTTGTGTTGTCTGCCTTACGCTTCTCTTGTCATGTTGGCGATGGTGTTTGTCAGCAGTTGGCTTCTTGTTGCCGAAATACCCATGTTCGCCCTTAAGTTCAAGCATTGGGGATGGAGTGAGAACAAGGTGAAGTATGTTTTCCTTATCTCTTGTCTGCCAATCCTGCTCATTTTCGACATCACCGGTATATCGGTGATTATTGCATGGTATATCTTATTATCAATAATAACTTCTATACGTAATGCTTAAAGTATTGTTAATCATTATACTGGTGGCTTTTTTAGTTGGTGCGCTCGTTTTGATGTTGGCTGTCAACTATATAGTGTCGATTTTCCGTCGTTTCCGTCAGAGAATGAATGGCGAGGATGACTATGACAATGGCGAGGAAACCTTCCGTCGCCATTCCAATCAGTATAGTTTCCGACGCACGGCTAATCCCCATCGTGCGGGAGGAGCAAGGCAAACTCAGTCGCAGGAGTATCAGCAGTCTCAGGAATCTCAGGGG
>JBJEAV010000460.1:2720-3850 GCA_051869395.1 Prevotella sp. | reverse complement strand
TTTAATTTTTAATTAATAACATATTTCACCTCTTTGAACTCATATTCAGAGAGCGTTCCGTCGGTGCGTTCAAGCACAATGTGACCGTTGGGGCGGATAATATAGAACCTTGCCTTGAAAACCCCGTTGGCATCAATATATTCATGAAAGCCATCTTTGCGGTACAAACACTTATTATACTCATCATCAACCAGCGTGTTTCCCCAGTCTATACATAAAAACTGGAACCAGCGCGATACCTCTTCTATAATAGCCTCAAGCACAGTGTCTCTGTCAAACTGACGGCGCTTTATCGCTGCCATGGATACAGGATTGGGAGCATCACCAGTGAACAGCAGTTGGTTGACGTTAAGACCTACGCCCGCAATGAACTCATGCACATGGCCGAATCTCAATGTACATTCCGACAGTGTTCCGCATAGTTTCTTGTCCTTGTAGTATATGTCGTTAGGCCATTTTATCTTTATGTCCCTATTATTGTTTAATATAGACCTTATAGCCTTGCATATAGCCAATGACACGGCTTGCATCAATATGAATTGTTCAGAGGCTTTCACCTTCCATGGCATACACTTAATACTGAATAGCAGGTTCTTTCCCTTTTCGCTTTCCCATGTGTTGGTGCCCTGACCCTTGCCAGCCGTCTGATAGTTTGCCATTAATATCAAAAAGTCAACACCTGGAGGCAGTGGTATGTGGCGCACGTGGTTGTTGGTGGAGTCAGTTACTTCTACCTTGTCAATGAAATAACTGAAATGATCTTGGTCTTTTTCCATTAATTTGTTTGTTTATTCAATATTATTTATTACCTTTGCAGCCATGGAACTGCAAGATAAGATTAAAAAAGACGAGAATTATATGCGCAAGGCACTTGCCGAGGCGCAGGAGGCCTACCGTGCGGGCGAGATACCCGTGGGAGCCATAGTGGTGTGCCGTGACAGGATTATCTCCCGTGCCCATAACCTCACGGAGACCTTGTGCGATGTCACCGCCCATGCCGAGATGCAGGCGATTACTGCGGCTGCCAACACCCTTGGTGGCAAGTATCTCACCGATTGCACCCTCTATGTCACCGTTGAGCCGTGCGTAATGTGTGCCGGGGCGATAGGGTGGGCTCAGATACCGCGCAT
>JBJEAV010000460.1:0-2620 GCA_051869395.1 Prevotella sp. | reverse complement strand
CCGTTACGCAGCACGAAGTCTCCGAAGTTCACTGTAGGAATCACCATGCCGAATACACCTATCGCAGCCCTTGCACCAGTTGAGTTGAAGTTGCTGATTACGTAAGCTGTCGAGAAGAAGGTGTGGTGATAAATCTCCACCTTGTTGAACCTGTGGAAATCCGCAAGTATAGTGTCCTTCCTTAGCGAGTCAGCTTCATGGCTGAACGTGGCTATGCCGTTGCGCACAATGTCGTCCGACTTGTCGCCCGGAACACCATGGCTTTTTTCGATACACTGGCACACGCCGTCGAGTGTGCCGAATCTCATTTCCTCGTCAGAAGGCACCGTCAGTTTAGCCACCACCAGCACAATGGCGATGAGGGCTACTAAGATAATAATTTTGCCCAAACAGCTTTTCATAAACTGTGAGCCGAGCGTATCCTTGTGATATTCGCTCTTAGCGGTTGATTGTACTCCGTTGTCCATATTACTTTTTGGTATTTTGGGTTATTGTTTCTTTATTTGCATCCTATGAGGTTCATGAATTCCTGTCGTGTCTTGGCTTGGTTGAATGCTCCGCTGAAGTCGCTGGTGGTGGTTATGGAGTTTTGTTTCTCCACGCCTCTCATCTGCATGCACATGTGCTTTGCCTCCACCACAACCATCACTCCCAATGGCTTAAGCGTTTCCTCTATACATTGCTTTATCTGCAGCGTCATTCTCTCCTGCACCTGCAGTCGGTGCGAGAAGATATCCACCACCCTTGCTATCTTGCTCAACCCCGTGATGTAGCCGTTGGGTATGTATGCCACGTGCACCTTGCCATAGAATGGCAGCATGTGATGCTCGCACAGCGAGAAGAAGTCGATGTCCTTCACTATCACCATTTGGCTGTAGTCCTCCTTGAAGAGGGCGTCGGTGAGCACCTTGTGCGCGTCCATGGTGTATCCACGAGTGAGCACCTGCATTGCCTTTGCCACTCGCATGGGCGTTTTTTCAAGTCCCTCGCGCTGAGGGTCTTCACCCAGCAGGTGTAGTATGTCTTTATAGTGTGACGCTAACTCATCAAGCCCGTCACGGTATTCTGTTTCCGGATTCATTAATATAATTAGTATTGTACGCTTATTTTGCCTTTCACTATCGAAGCCTGCTTGTATCCCATCTCCCTGATTTCCAATAGCATTGCATGTGCCTCCTCGTAAGTTCGGAAGTTACCCACGCGGCATATCCACCTTGGTGAGTAGAAATGCACATAGATGGGTTGCTCGGGAAATCGGCGCTTGATGGTGTTGCCCACAGCCTCGGCGTTTTGCCTGTCCTTGCGGGTGTTGCCGCCGGTGAAGGCCTGCACCCTGTATCCCGTCACCTTGTAGCTGTTCTTCATCACCTTCTTCCTCATGTTCGGTTCTGTTGTAGGGGAAGCAGGTGGTGTGGCGTCGTTGTTGCTGCCGGTGGAGGGCTTTGCCGTATTCGGTTTCGATGTATTGTTGTTGCCGGTGTTTCCCGGCTTGGTCTCTCCTTGTGCCTTTCTTGCCTGCGGATTGGCCGTTCTCTCGCCATTGACCAGTTTGTCTATCGTTTCATCCTGAGTGACGGTCACGACCGCCTTGTCCTTGGTCGGCTTTTTCAGTCGGTCGAGGAATGTCTGGGCATGTACATCAAATACACCCAGTGCTGTCAAAATGGCTATAACGGCTATTCTTTTCATCAGTTGTTTATATGTTTTATTTGGGAGTTAAAGGAGTTAATGGAGTTAAAGGAGTTAAAGACAATAGTCTTTTCGCTACCTTTTGGAATAATCAAGGCCAAAGCATATGTCCTTTAACTCCCTTTAACTCCCTTTAACTCCCTTAACTCCTTAACTCCTAAAAAATTACTTCTTCCAAGCGTCGATGATGCCCTTGAAGTCAGCGGCCTTCAGTGAGGCTCCACCGATAAGTCCACCGTCGATGTCGGGTTTTGCGAACAGTTCGGGAGCGTTGCTTGCCTTGCAGCTGCCACCGTAGAGGATTGATGTATCCTCAGCCACTGCCTCACCGTATTTCTCAGCCACACAGCTGCGTATGAAGGCGTGGATTTCCTCTGCCTGCTCGGCTGTAGCTGTCTTGCCTGTACCGATTGCCCAGATTGGCTCGTATGCGATGACGATGTTCTTGAACTCCTCTGCCGAGAGGTTGAACACGCTGCCCTCAAGCTCAGCCTTGCACACCTCGTTCTGCTTGTTGGCCTCTCGCTCTGCCAAGCTCTCGCCGATGCAGAAGATTACCTTCAGGCCGTTCTTCAGTGCCAGCAGCACCTTCTCCTTCAGTATCTCCGGAGTCTCGTTGTAATACTCGCGGCGCTCTGAGTGGCCGAGGATTACATACTGTGCACCTGTGCTCTTCACCATTTCAGCTGACACCTCACCGGTGAATGCACCCTTCTCCTTGTCTGCGCAGTTCTCGGCACCAAGACCGATAACCTCCTGGTTGAGGAACTGGGCAATGCTTGCCAAGTGAATGAACGGAGTGCAGATTACCACACCGCAGTTTGGCTTTTCAGCTGTCAATGTCTCGTTCAGCTCCTTTGCAAGAGCGATACCGTCCTGCAGGTTCATGTTCATCTTCCAGTTACCTGCTACAATTTTCTTTCTCATTTTT
>JBJEAV010000459.1:0-5852 GCA_051869395.1 Prevotella sp. | reverse complement strand
GACTTATCCAGCAGTTAAACCCACTTACAGTGCCATCCAAAAGAAGGAATCCCTTGCTGGCTGATTTCTTCAGTAGATTGGGACTTATGGAGAGACGCGGAAGTGGGATGAAGAAGATCATAAACACATATAGACGTTATGAGCATCTTTCAGACTATCATGCGCCAGCATTCACCTCCAATGCTTCTGAATTTCACGTAACTCTATGGAACTTGAATTACGATGGCAATGACAATAGTACTACCACGGACAATGCATCTCAAGAAGTGGAGTTCATAAAAGAGCCGGTAGAGTTCACAAAAGAGTTCATAAAAGAGCCGGTAGAGTTCACAAAAGAGTTCATAAAAGCAAGTCGCCAGATATATAAGCTGATATCTATGAATCCTAAAGTCAACACTATTCAAATGGCTGATTCAATGGGATTATCGACACGTCAAGTTCTGAAGTATCTGAAACGTCTTCAAGAATTAGGAAAGATAGCTCGTGCAGGTGGGCGCAAAATGGGAGAATGGAAGATTATCGATGAAGAATACGAGGGATTCTTTGATAGAATATAATAAAGCATTGTGGTTATCTGAAAATAATATACAAATTAGATATGTATCTTTCAAAACTTAGACTTTGGAACTTCAGGAAATATTGTGAAGGGTATGATGGAAGTCCTGGAATAGAAGTGTGTTTCCACAATGGTTTGAATGTACTTATAGGGGAGAACGACTCTGGCAAAACGGCTATTGTGGATGCTATACGCTATGCGTTGAAAACGCAAAGTGGAGAGTATATTCAATTTGACGATAAAGATTTCTATCAAGATGCCCAAGGAAACAGAAAGGATGAGTTTAAGATAGAGTGTGTGTTTAATGGGCTAAACGAGCAAGATTCTGGCTTGTTCCGGGAATGGCTGTCATGGAACGAAGATAAGACAAGGTATTTGCTTAGGGTGTGGCTTTATGTGAAAAGGAAGGATAATGTAATTCTGCCCAAGTTCTCTGCCGGTATAGAAGGACAAGTATAAGATACTCCGCATACTCTCGTCAATGACACGCACGCCCTTCGAGGTAAAGATTCTGGAATGACTCATGAATAGATAACCATATGTCATGGTTCCTGACAAATAATGCCAAGCCCGTTTGGGTATTGCAGAGAGAGGAAGAAGCATCTTGCCGTCATGCCACTTTTTGACACATCTGATAGCGAATCAAAAAGTGGATGACGCATTGATAAAGTCATGTCAGGAAATACCCTCTTCATAGATGCTAACAACTTGATTTCAGGTGCAAAGATACGATTTCCCTTCATTCCCCCAGAATTTTCAAGCATCAAAATTACAGTTTCCCCGAAATCTTTATCGCCCGAAATTGCGGTTTCCCCAAAATCTTCACCCGTCCTTGTAGTCACCGAATGTTTCCACTTAGTTGTCGCGGCACTACAGAAAGAGAGTCTGTGCATTGAGGTTATCGCTTTTTGTTTTTAACCACAGAGGAACAGAGGACAAGAGCTGTTCTTCTATTTTTTTATAGAGTCAATCGCAAGCGAAGGAGAACTGGAGGGTGAAGAAAATCTCCGGTTGCACATGACTGCAACCAGAGATTTTGTTGTATGTAATACATAGTCCTTAAACGAATTCCTCATTACATGAGTTATCGGACAAATTTTACAGTTGTCGTTCCAACTTTCAGCACATAGCATCCTCTTGCCAGCATGCCGCCTGATGCTGTTACCTCTGCCACTGTTCCCGCCTTCACGAGTGCTCCTTCAGAACTGTAGATGAAACATTGGGCATCCAGAGATACACCTGTAATATTCAGCTTGCCGACTCCGTCTACATATACTCGTGGATGGTTGTTTTCTGAGAGGGTATTTATACCAGAAATTTCCTGATACAGTTCTATGGCATTTCCTGCCAGTACGAATTTCCAGAGCTTGCCCGACCCGTAATAATCATAATATCCGAACTTATCAAGGTCTGCCTCCGTCAGTACATAGCCCATCCTGCCCTCTGCGACATGAGTGCCGTCAACAATCTCGCCATTATTATCATAGACCAGATATATGCGCGACGATAATGGAGAACATATATAGATAGTGCAGTTGATATTCAGATGAAGGTTTATAAACACTACATTATTAACAAATAGCTGTCCACCATCAACCATCATTTCTGCGTTGTCATTACCATACTCGTCTTCGCCACCATCAAGAGTGACATTGTTCAGAATGACCGTACTTCCTGACGGTATATACCATGTCTTGTGAGAGGTGGTAGAGACAAAGCGGAATATGATGTTACGTACCTCAACATTCGAGTTGCCGGGGAACTCAAATAGTCCATTTGCATCCATCGTTACGTCAACAGTGTGGTTGTCTCCATCAAGGATGACGGGGTCAGAGGCACTACCTGAAGACTTGGCAAGACGATCGAGGAACGCCTGCAGGTCATCAGAGTCATAAACCTTGGTATCTCTTAATTCTATACCCTTCTCTGTTGCATTGTAATACCAGCGGTATCCATCGGGAAAGTCGAAATCTATAAACTGTATGAAGTCATCATTCACGTCGAACTCATCGGATTGGAATATCACCTTGCGGATTGTCGTGCGGTTGTCGATGAATGTGATGTGCCAGCGCACCGTCCAGACAGTTATGAAGTTGATGCGAACGCCATTGTCAAGTACGATGTGCTTAGGTGAGTAATCACCACGGATATAGAAGTCGCTGTAAGAGATGACGGTTGTGGTTGCATTGCTGTCATCAAGGTTCACACCGTCAATATATGTCGTAGAGTTGACGTAATTGATAATGAGGGTGCTGGTGCTAATGATAGTACCGCCAGTTAGATGCGCCGTACCATAGTTCTCGAAAGCATAGCTATAGTCCGTATTGGTTGCATCAATGCTACCACCCTTCAGATAGTATGTCTCATGGTTGACTATATGATGGCAAATACCCGCATAATGCTGTGCCGTACCACGGTTCTCAACATAGTCTGTAGTGCCGGAATACATGTTAAATGTGCCCTCGTTGACAATCTTTCCGGAAGTCATGTTGCCCCGCCAGTTAACGGTTCCGCCATTATATACATGCACAACCTCTGTCTTTGTTCCCTCCAAGATAATGGTGGCATAAATGTCAATTGTTCCATAAGCAATTATCGATACGCTGGTACTCTCGCCGCGCACAACATAATTGCCATTAAGTCTGAGAGAAGCGCCATTACCAACAGTGATAAGACCATTGAGGTATGCCTGCAGGTCGTCGCCGCCGCTGCCGCCGTCTTTGTCTGTAACGTCAATCTCAACATAGGTTCCCTCTGGAATCTCGACATTGTCAAGCTCTGTGCCGTCATCGACAGAGACCTTAGCTGGATTGTCCGGTGTCGTAGCGTTTTTCTCGGCTAAGCTGTTGAGGTAGTCCTGAAGGTCGTCGGTGTTGGTGAAGGTTTTCTTGTGGGAGGAGACGAGGTTTTCGACATCATACTCAAGCTTCTCTATTACTTCGTGAATACTTACACACCGATCTTCTAATTCTGCTACATAATGATGACATTCCGCTACAGATTTCTTTCCATAGAATACAGGACGTAAGCCTTGATATGTGGAAAGATACTGATTAGCTACACTGATCTCATCATAAATGACTTTAATGTATATTATATAGTTTTGATACTCTATTTCCGTTAGAAGTCCTTGATTATAATAATTATCTATTTTTTTGGATAATTTTCTGAGATCTTCGTCACGTTTTTCTAAATAATACTGTATCTCTTTATACATAGCATCCAACTGTGCCAGTGCCTCATAATCCACCTCCTCAATACTCAGCTGATGAGAGTCGTTGTCGAGATACGCCGAGTGACCATCTTGCAGGCTGAACCTCACATTCTCGAAGCCAGAGAGCATCGTCGTAGAACTTTCGAAGGTTATGTATGTCTGGTCGAGGACATAATCGTTGTCCTTGAACGAGATGTTGAGTGAAGTCGGCTTCACCCATTTGCTCGTGAACGTCATGCTACTCTGTTTGCCGAGCACGAGTTTGGCGAGCGACGTGACATTCTCTGACAGCAGCGATGCCGTGCCGAGCGACGTGAATGTCGAGTAGAACTTCACCGGCCCCGTGATGTTCACCGTTCCGCCCTCGCCGGTGAATGTCTCCACCTCTCCGCTTTCGGAATAGATGTTCATCGTTCCGCCCGCCGCATTGTATATCCCTTTCGTTGAGATGTTGGCATAGCAATCTATTGTTCCGCCTTTCTCTACGGCAAGGAGAGTGTTTGGAATAGACAAGGTATTTGTCCCCAACTGGTTCACTTGTATCTTGGATTCCGCATAGCCCGCCACGAAGCCGTATTTTGGCAACGAGGTTGACGAATAGCCAGAGAATCCTGGGATGGTGATGTCAAGTTGTGCGTCACCCTCTGTGCGGAAGATATAGTCTCCCGTGAAGTTAGAAGCGAGCGTGACGTTGCTTGTCGCCGTCAGCTTTATCTTCTTGCCCGTCGGGATAAGGATGCCCTTTGTCAGTTCATCGTAATCGCTAATGTTGAACGTGGCCTCTATTCCGTCAGCAGCGTTGTTGATAGCAGTCTGAAGATTCTTATCTTTCTTGCGCATCACGATGCTGTTGCCTTCAAGACGTTTTTCGTAGTCGTCGAGAGCACAACCGTACTTGTCCTTAACTTTTATCGTCTGCAAATCACTTTCTGTCAGCTGATAGCCATCATAGCCCGTGGCAATAATATAACCTTCAGATATCAAATCATTATAATCATAAAAACGAATTGCCTTAACAGTTGACTTTAGACATAGTTTAGAAGTTTTATTGACTAACGAAATATACAAATCAGTTTCCTCACCTGATAATATTACATCAGTTTCTTCCCACACGTACGTCGTCTTAATACTACCTCCAGAAATAACAAGAGGTAATAAGCTATGATGGCTTATACCGTCTATTGTTCCACCTGTTATTTCCAATTGAGAAGAAGAAGATGAAGAGTTTATTGCAAAATATGAAGAACTCTCTGTATAATGCATATTTCCAATCCACGCCGCAGTTTTCAACGATGCATCTCGCAAAACTACTGCTTCTCCATTCGTCTCAAGATTTTCACCCGATATTGTCACTGTCTCATCAAATTCGACTTCCGTTCCATTTGATATTCTGATCATTGGAGAACCCTCAGCCAATCCCGTTCCTCTCTTCAGCGTACCGTTAGTAAACTTCAGTGACAAGCCGTTGTTCACTTCGAGTGTTGTCTCACGTGTCGTTGCACCAAACGTGCTGAGGTCGATGACAACAGTTGATTCTCCCGCACGTGTCATGGCGAGATTGTTCAGGAAATACTGGAGGTCGTCCTCCTCGGCTGTGACTGTCGCGGCCTTTCTCTTTGCCGCCGCAACCTCTTCTGCCGACTTCTCAGGAACTTCCACCATTTTTTCAACCTGCACTTGAGTGCCATCATCTCTTGTCTGCAACTCCGTCACAGGCACCATCTGTTGGGCAAATGTTGGGATGCTAATAATTTGCCCAATGACAGCCATTATTACGGCTGCCACTCTTGAGTAAAATTTGTTTTTCATAAATGCGTTATTTTTACACCAATAAATAAAAAGATAATATGCATGCCAACTTCTGACGACCGTCCAAACTCAGATTGTTGCGAAGCTCATAAGCGTCAAAATCAAAGCGTACAGTTACGCCTTACATGTCTTGCCCCGCCTTTGCCCTGAAGGGCTTTCAGCTATACCGGTTGCCAGCAAAGTCTAATTAATTGCAAAAATAATAAAAACATTTAATAGACCTTAATTCCGCAACACTATTACAAATATAACTTTTTAAGTACCTGAGCAACA
>JBJEAV010000458.1:0-5873 GCA_051869395.1 Prevotella sp. | reverse complement strand
AGACAAGTGGCGGCCATGTGCATGTTGATGTATTCGTCGGAGCAAACTTCTATTTCGCCCCATTTGCCGTCGCGGTAGTAGCAACGTACGTTGTAGTCTGTGCGTCTGTATCCGAACGACAGACCAGCCCAATCCAAATCTTTCATATTCTTATGTTTTATTCTTTTTTTGTTCTTTCAGATTGCAAAATTACATATAATAATTGTAATATGCAACTATTTTGTCGATTTTTTTGTGAAAAAAGGATAATGCAGCAAATAATATGGATATTTGTAACAATTTTATTGAACACAGAGTCACGGAGTTACAGGTTTTTTATTTAGGCACGGATTGACACGGCTTTTTTTAAAAAGGCACGGCTTGGGCTGCGCGTTTTTTTTTGCTTTATTTGCTATAGGCTATACTATAGTATAGACACGGCTCTTTAGCGATGAAGCAAACTAAGCTGTGAACTTGCGCAAGCAAGCCGAAAATGCGAAGCGCCGTGATAATAAAGAATCAATGCGGAGCCAAAGCCGTGTCTTTATAAAAGCCGTGTTCATCTGTGCCTAAAAAATAATCTGTGGATAAAGACAATAACTCGCATGTTCATGCCAAGACAGCAAGCTGAAACTTAAGTCAAGAATCGGCGAGGATGGATTTGATTTCCTCGTCGGTCTTGGTGAGCTTGTCACGGCAGAATTTTATGAGTGCCTGCGCACGTTTCAGCTGTTCGCCGAGAGTGTCGATGTCGAGCTGGTCGTTTTCCATTTGCCTTACTATGGTCTCGAGTTCTTTTATTGCTGCTTCGTATTTCATTGTCTTATTGTTGTTTTGAGGGTGATATAATAGATGTGACAGAGCCGGATGCCAATCGGGTGGTGATTACGTCTCCGGGTTTTACCTGTGAGGGCGAGCGGAGCGCATGTCCGTCGGCGAGGGTGGTTATGCTGTAGCCGCGCTTAAGCAACAGGGCGGGGTCGAGAGAACCGGCACGCTGACTGAGCATGTCGAGACGATGGCGGCGGTTGAGAATCATGCGCTCAAAGGCGGGAGGTATGCGCTGTGCCATTGAGTCGAGTGCCATGCCTTGCTTGTCAAGTTTCAGGCGGATGCTGTGAAGCATCGTCTGGTTGAGCCTTTCGAGCTTGTTGTCCTGTTTGGTCTTGACGAGCGAGAACAATATCGGAATACGTTCTGAGGCGCGCGTCAGTCGGTTTTTCTCCGCTGTCATTCGTTGCTGCACGTATGAGGCGATGCGCTCTGCGGCTGATTCAATCCTGTCAGAAACCGTAGCGAGACGTTCGATGAGGAAGGCGGCAGCGGCGGTGGGAGTCTTCACTCTTGTATGCGACACCATGTCGAGAATACACTCGTCGCGGTCGTGTCCTATGCCAGTGATTATCGGAATGGGGAAATTGGCCACGTTCTCGGCTAATGAAAGCGAGTCGAATCCCGACATGTCGCTCGTCGCCCCTCCACCGCGGATGATAACCACACAGTCATACGATTCGATGTCGTCGTTGATGGCATTGAGAGCGGCTATGATACTGTTCTCAACTCCCTCTCCCTGCATGGTCGCCTCGAATAGGGTGGTGGTGAACCTGAATCCGTAGGTGTTGTCCGAGAGTTGGCGCGAGAAGTCGCCATATCCTGCGGCGGTGCTTGACGATATTACGGCAATTCGCTGCGTGAATAGCGGAAGGGGCAGTTCGCGGTTGAGGTCGAATACTCCTTCTTCCTTCAGTATCTTGATGATTTCCTGCCTGCGTCGTGCCATGTCGCCAAGAGTGAATCTCGGGTCGATGTCATCCACAATCCACGAGAATCCGTAAGCCTCGTGGAAATCGGGATGAACAAGCACAAGCACTTTCATCCCCGCCTTGAGCGTCTGTCCTGTGGTATGCTCGAAATAAGGTTTTATTCCTCCCCATGTGTTGCGCCAGCATTTAGCCTGCGCCCTTGCCACGGGAGTGTTGTATCCCTGTTCCTTCTGTATGAATTCAAGATAGCAGTGTCCGCGATTTTCATTTATCTGCGCAATCTCCGTCTCCAACCAATACACACCGCCGAGACACGAGTTGATGGCATCGCGCACGAGCAGGTTGAGCTGTTGCAGCGAGAAATGTCGTTCAGTGTTCATCTTTCACCTCCTTCCATTGGTTCGAGGTAAAATCCTTCCTGCCCAAGAGCAGGGCTTTGGCAAAGTCGGGCTTGCCATAACCGAATATATTGTCAGGATGATTCACGTTGTCACCACTTTGGCGCACAAGCTGCATAATCTGCTGTGGCGACATGAATGGCAGAGCCTGCCAAAGACAAGCCACAAGTCCGCAGACGAGTGGGGTGGAGAACGATGTTCCCATATCCTCGATGATAGTCCCTCGCGAAGACACGAGAACCGTGGGGCTGCCCAAAGCCACGACATCGGGCTTGGTCCTTCCGTCGGCAGTGTTGCCAACCCCGCTGAACGGGGCGTTCTTGTCTTCTGCAGTCACAGCTCCGACAGTCAATATGTCGTGTGCATCGGCGGGGAATGTGATTTTCTTCCAAGGCCCCATACCGTTGTTGCCCGCACTGTTGACAAGTATGATTCCCTTGTCGGCAAGCATGGATGCAGTGCGCGAGATGAGGGCGGTATGTCCGTCGAGATGCCACAGCGAGTGGTCACCGTAGTGGTTGTCGTATTCGTAATATCCTAAGGAACTGTTTATTACATCCACTCCCACTGAATCGGCAAATTCCGCCGCCATGGCCCAGTAGTCCTCCTCGACGGGTTGTTCCGACTGCTGGTCCTCGCATCTCAGCAACCAATACGTAGCCTTTGGCGCGGTGCCGATATACACGTTGGGCGCATTGACTGCCATCGCTGAGAGAACCTTGGTGCCATGGTCGGTTTCGTTATAGAAATTCGTGGATGCAGGAAAGACGAAATCCTTCACTCCCTTGATTTTTATATTCTGAAACACCTGCTTGCGGTCAACCTCGGCGAATCCACCGTCCATCACGGCGATAGTCATTCCCTCGCCCCTGTATCCCTGTTCGTGAAGCCTGATGCCGCCAAGAGCCTCTATCTGTGCCTCGGCCTGACCGTATGCGGCGTTATACACCGAGTCCCACGAGTTGAATCCGTCGCGGTTTTTCTTAGGTCGTTTCACCTTTGCCGTGATACTGTCTGGAGATGTCCATACCCTCGTGGCTGAAATCACGCATGGCAGTCTTCTGACGCGTTGTATGAGATTGGTGTCGGTGCAGTTCACGAGCACGGTGTTGTTCCATTTGCTTGTGCCGATAATACGCAGTCCCTCAGTGCCAATCTGCCTGAGGTATTGGTAGCTCACCGGCAGGTCGGTGGAGTCGATGGCAATCCCGAACTTGTTGCGCCTCTCGATGGCCTTGTGCGAAAGGAACTGCCTTGGCTTGTCGATGGAATAACCGCATCCGCGCTTGTCCTTGAGAGCAATGCGGAAGGTATGGCACTTGCTGCCGGGAAACTTGATTCTCGGAGAAGCTCCTGTTGTGGATGCCCAAACGACAACGGACACCAAGGCAAGGGCAATGAGTAAAAATGGTCTTCGCGCCATGTTATTTTATCGGTTGCTATGCAAAATTGGGTGCAAACTTACTGCAATTTTGCCGAAAAACCAAATTTTTTATGTGAAAAGTTGCTACTCTCGCCAAAACTTGTTAACTTTGCACTCGATAATACTATATAAATATGAATAAAAACACAGCAACATTGGAATTGGGGACAAAACCCGTAGGACGATTGCTCACCCAGTATGCCCTGCCTGCCATCATAGCGATGACCGCCTCGTCGTTATATAATATGGTGGATAGCATCTTCATCGGACAGGGTGTGGGCGCATTGGCAATCTCAGGTCTTGCGGTGACGTTCCCCTTCATGAATCTTTCGGCTGCGTTCGGTGCGGGAGTCGGCATTGGCTCCTCGTCCTATCTGTCGGTGAAACTCGGACAGAAAGACTATTCCACGGCGCAGCGTATTCTTGGTAACAACGTCACTCTCAACATCATCATCGGTGTGATATTCTCGGTGGTATCACTGGTTTTCCTCGACCCCATACTCTATTTCTTCGGGGCGAGCGAACAGACCATCCCATACGCCCGTGAGTATATGATAATCATCCTTCTCGGAAATATCATCACCCACCTGTATTTCGGAATGAACGCGGTGCTCAGGGCGGCGAGCAAGCCGCGGCAGGCCATGTACACCACGATATTCACCGTGGTGCTCAACTCCATTCTCGACCCTCTGTTCATCTACACCTTCGACATGGGAATCCGCGGTGCCGCCGTTGCCACAATCCTCTCGCAGGCAGTGGCATTGGTATGGCAGACAAGGCTGTTCAGCGACAAGAACGAGCTGCTCCACCTCAAGCGCGGTATTTACAGGCTTGACAACAAAATTGTCAAGAACATTCTTGGCATTGGCATCTCGCCTTTCGCGATGAACGCCACGGCATGTCTTGTGGCGATATTTGTCAACCAGCGCCTGTTGGAATATGGCGGCGACCTTGCCGTGGGTGCCTACGGCATTGCCAACCGTGTGGCTTTCATCTTCGTGATGATCAATATGGGTGTCAACCAGGGAATGCAGCCCATTGCGGGATATAACTACGGGGCGCAGAAGTACGACCGCCTGATGCGTGTGCTCACGTTGGCGATGATAGCGGGCACATGTGTCACCACCTCGGGTTTCCTCGTGGCGGAGTTCATACCGCATCTCTGCGTGCGTCTTTTTACCAATGATGCGGTGCTTACCGACTTGTCAGTCAACGGAATACGTCTGATGATGGCGGCAATGCCCATCGTGGGTTATCAGATGGTGGTCACCAACTTTTTCCAGAGCATCGGCAAGGCGAAGATAAGCATTTTCCTCTCGCTCTCGCGCCAGTTGCTCTTCCTTGTCCCGCTGCTTGCCGTGCTGCCGCTGTTCTTCGGCATCACGGGTGTGTGGATTGCGATGCCGATATCCGACACCATCTCGGCAGTCTTCGCCCTGGTGATGATGGTGAGATATATGAGAATATTTAAGAAATATTTAATGAAGTCTCGAATGTAGTTTAAAACACAAAGACACAAAGAGACAAAGTTTTTCTTTAGATACAAAGGCGACAAGCGACTTGAAAGTCGCCACAAAGCCTTACGGATAGAAACTTTGTGGGCTTTGTTAAAAGCAGCTTTGCTGCTCTCTGTATCTTTCAATAGCGATAAATGCTTTGTTTCTTTGTGCCTTTGTGTTTAAAAATACACTTGCGAAACATATTATAATTAATATAATTTATAATGATATGGATAAGAAGATAATCATAACCGTCGGACGCCAGATAGGCAGTGGCGGACACGACGTGGCAAGGTTGCTTGCCGATATGTTCAACTGCAAGTTCTACGACCGCGAACTGCTCAACCTTGCTGCTAAGGAGAGCGGATTCTCGGAGAAGTTCTTTGAGCAGAACGATGAGCACAAGGGCTTCTTCAAGTCGATGTTCCAGATGCACGGCTCATTTGCCGAAGGCTCGTTCTATCGTAATGAGTTTTCGCAGGAAAACCTGTTTAAGTTTCAGAGCGATGCCATTATGCATGCAGCTTCTGAGTCATCATGCGTGTTTGTAGGCCGATGTGCCGACTACGTGTTGCGCGACATGCCGAACAAGATAGACGTGTTCATCACCGCCGATATTGAAGACCGCGTCCGCCGTGTTTCAGAGCGCAAGGGATGCACTCCTGAGCAGGCCCGCAAGATGATTGCGAATGGCGAGAGCGACCGCTCGTCATATTACGACTATTACACAGGCAAGCGATGGGGACATTCCGACAGCTATGACCTCTGTGTCAATTCGTCAAGACTCGGAATCCAGGGCACTGCGGAGTTT
>JBJEAV010000457.1:4897-26113 GCA_051869395.1 Prevotella sp. | reverse complement strand
CGTTCTGATAGTTCTTGGCGGCATTGATACCACCCTGAGCGGCGATAGAGTGAGCACGACGCGGTGAATCCTGTATGCAGAAATTCAATACGGTGAAGCCCATCTCACCGAGACTTGCGGCTGCACTTGCACCGGCAAGACCAGTACCCACGACGATAACGTCGAGCTTGAGCTTGTTCTTGGGGTTCACCAGACGCTGGTGAGCTTTATAGTTGGTCCATTTCTCAGCCACTGGGCCTTCTGGAATTCTTGAATCTAATATCTTAGCCATAATTGTCTTTTAATAAAACTATGTGTTCTTAATACTATAATATTATATTAGCAGCATCCACCGCAGCAGAGACTCGGTGCACAATGGAAAGCGAATGCCAATACTACTACGAGGAAGGCGAGCATGAGGATTGTCGTATAGGCAATACCTATGGTCTTCCAACGCTCAAACCAAATCTTGCCGCTCCAGCCGAGAGTGTGCATAGCGCTCCAGAAACCATGAGAGAGGTGGAACCAGATTGCTGCAAGCCATACGATGTAGAGAACTACATAGCAGGGATTGGCAAACGTGTCAACGATGTAAGCAAAACCGTCAGCAGGATCATGCGCGGTGGCAATGCCTGTAAGCTCGGCAAACATCATGTTGTACCAGAAGTTCCAGAAGTGAAGCAGAAGGCCGAGGATGACGATGATACCGAGAACAAGCATGTTCTGCGATGCCCACTCCACCTTCGGGTTGCGCTCCGAAACTTCATAACGCTGGTCGCCGCGAGCCTTGCGGTTCTGGGCTGTCAGCATAAATGCATACACAATGTGAATCACTGCAAGGGCGGCAAGGCCCATTGTAGCCACTACTGCATACCAGTTGGCACCAAGGAATTCACAAATCATGTTGTAACCCTCTTCTGAGAACAGCGCTACCAAGTTCATGCAACCGTGGAAGGTAAGGAACAGGATAAGCGCAACTCCAGTGACGGACATTACAACTTTTCTACCAATAGATGAATTACATAACCACATAAATGATTGAAATTAAATTATTTAAATGTTAGAACTAAAATTATTTTCTTTCACATTTTGAGCCTTTTTAACCTTTTGGCGACTTTTTTAGATAATCGACTTTAGGTAGCAAAGTACTCTATTTTGGCGCAAAATTACTATAAAATAATGATAAAACAAAGTATTTTTGCGCAAAAATCAATTTATTTTCTTAATTTTGCGGCGAAAAAGTGGTTTTCGGGTCTTTTTAGACCCTTTTTGAGATAAAAAACAGTTAAAATGGAATTGAAATTCGACATCGTGGTTATCGGAGGCGGACACGCGGGATGTGAAGCTGCATCGGCTGCCGCAAATATGGGGGCAAGAACTTGTCTCGTCACCATGGACATGAACAAGATTGCACAGATGAGCTGCAACCCTGCCATTGGCGGTATCGCCAAAGGACAAATCGTCAGGGAAATCGATGCCCTCGGCGGACATACGGGTGAGGTGACGGATGCCACCGCCATACAGTTTCGCATGCTCAACCGCAGCAAGGGACCTGCCATGTGGAGCCCAAGGGCACAATGTGACAGGGAGAAGTTTATTTGGAAATGGAGGGAGATGCTCGACAACACTCCCAACCTCAGCATCTGGCAAGACCAGGCGGACGAACTCTTAGTGGAGGAGTCTGCCGACGGGAAGCGTGTTTGCGGAGTAAGGACAATATGGGGTGTCACTATTCAAGCGAAATGTGTGGTGGTGACTGCCGGCACTTTCCTAAATGGTCTTCTACATATAGGTCGGAAGATGATTGCCGGCGGAAGAATAGCCGAACCTGCCGTTGCCAACTTCACCGAGAGCATCACTCGCCACGGCATAAGGAGTGCGAGGATGAAAACTGGAACTCCCGTGAGAATAGACAAGCGTTCGGTGGATTTCTCACTTATGGAGATTCAGAACGGTGAAACCGACTACCACCAGTTTAGCTATATGGCACCTCACAGGGTCTTGCCGCAATTGCCCTGCTGGACATGCAACACCAACAAGGCTGTTCACGACACGCTTAAATCGGGACTTGCGGACTCACCACTGTTCAACGGCCAGATTCAAAGCATAGGACCGAGATACTGTCCTTCGATAGAGACAAAGCTCGTCACCTTTCCCGACAAAGACCAGCATCCGCTCTTCCTCGAACCGGAAGGTGTGGAGACAAACGAAATGTACCTGAACGGTTTTTCATCCTCACTGCCGATGGAAGTGCAGATTGCAGCCCTGAAGGAAATACCTGCCTTCCGCAACCTGCGGGTTTATCGTCCAGGATATGCCATTGAATACGATTTCTTCGACCCGACACAACTATACCACTCATTGGAGTCGAAAATAATCAGCGGACTATTCTTCGCTGGCCAGGTGAACGGAACGACAGGATATGAGGAAGCAGCTGGACAAGGAATCATAGCCGGAATCAACGCTGCTATAAAGGCTGGTGCATCTGCATCATGCGGTAGTGGAGATGAAACAACTTCGCCTTTCGTACTGAAACGAGACGAGGCTTACATCGGTGTTCTCATCGACGATCTCGTTACAAAGGGAGTGGATGAACCCTACCGAATGTTCACCTCACGTGCTGAATACCGCATACTCCTAAGACAGGATGATGCAGACGCAAGACTCACCGAGAAAGCATACGCCATTGGAGCTGCGAGTCGAGAACGCTATGATTGGTGGATGAAAAAGAAGGAGGCAATCGATAAACTCACGAAATTCTGTGAATCATATTCGATAAAGGCAAAGGACATCAATCCTGCGTTGGAATCAATAGGAACCACTCCACTGAGGATGGGATGCAAACTGATAGAACTCATTGCCCGACCACAGTTGGACTTCCCTACCCTTTCGGAGATTGTCCCTGAACTAAAGATACAATTGGAATCCCCAAATAATCGCAAGGAGGAAATCGCAGAAGCCACGGAAATCAAAATTAAATACAAAGGATATATAGAGCGGGAGAAGATTGTGGCAGACAAGATGCACCGCCTTGAAGACATAAGAATAAGGGGACGATTCAAGTATGCCGAAATGAACCAACTCTCTACAGAGGCACGCCAGAAACTCGAAGCCATCGAACCCGAAACCATTGCCCAGGCAAGCAGAATTCCGGGAGTTAGTCCGAGCGACATCAACGTGCTTTTAGTACTGTTGGGGAGATAAAGTTTCACGTGAAACATTTAAGTAAAACAAAACATATTAACTGATTGATTATGAACAACAAAACATTAGTGGACAATCTGCGTTGCATACCAGATTTTCCAAAGAAAGGAATCAACTTCCGAGACGTGACAACTCTGTACAAAAACCCGAAGTGTATGAAAGTAATGATGGATGAATTGTACGAGCTTTACAAGGACAAGGGCATCACAAAAATCGTGGGCATAGAGAGCCGCGGATTTGTAATGGCTTCTGCCCTCGCTGTTAAACTTGGCGCAGGTGTCGTACTATGCAGAAAGGAAGGAAAACTTCCTGCTGATGTAATCAAGGAGAGCTACTCCAAGGAATACGGTACTGACACAATCGAAATCCACAAGGATGCAATTGATGAGAATGATGTAGTACTAATGCACGACGATTTGCTCGCAACAGGCGGAACTATGAAAGCAGCATGCGACTTGGTCAAGAAGTTCAATCCCAAAAAGATTATGGTGAATTTCATTATTGAAATCACCGACGAGGGACTGCACGGTCGTGATGTCTTTGACAAAGACACGGAAATAACAACGCTTATTCGCGTGTAGGATACAAAATTGAAGTTAAAAACCACAGAGATAAGACAGGAAAACTCCCAATCTCTTAATCACTGTGGTTTAAAAGTTCCACGTGAAACGCAATATGGTTATGACTAAAGAGGAAAGAGAAGCAAGAAGGGAATACCTGATGCAAATAGTAAGGAGGCTGCCTGACAAACCAGGCAGCTATCAATACTATGACCAAAATGGGGAGATAATATACGTAGGCAAGGCAAAGAACCTTAAAAACCGTGTATCTTCATACTTTCATACTGAAGTGGATAGATTCAAGACGAAAGTATTGGTAAGCAAGATATGGGACATATCCTACACCGTTGTTAATACAGAAGAGGATGCCTTGCTACTTGAAAACAGTCTTATCAAGAAATACAATCCAAGGTATAATGTACTACTTAAGGATGGTAAGACCTACCCTTCTATATGCGTTACAAACGAACTGTTTCCTCGGATATTCAAGACAAGAAACATAAACAAGAAATGGGGAACATATTACGGTCCATACTCTCACCAAGGCTCAATGAACGCAATCCTTGAGCTTATAAAGAGCTTGTATCACCCGAGAACTTGCAAATTCCCTATTACAAAAGAAGGTATAGAAAAGGGCAAATACAGCGTTTGTCTTGACTATCATATCAAGAACTGCGGTGGAGCTTGTGTTGGCAAGCAAAGTATAAAGGAATACCAGCAAAACATTCAGCAAGCAAGAGAAATTCTGAAGGGAAATACAAGGAAAATACTAAAGGAAATGAGGGAGGAGATGCAGGCCTTGGCAGATGAACTGAGGTTTGAGGAAGCGGAAATGATAAAGAGAAAATACGATCTCATAAGCCAATATGTGGCAAAGAGCGAGGTCGTAAGTCACGTGGTGGATAACATTGACGTGATGAGTATAACAAGCGACGAAAAGACTGCCTATATAAACTACATTCACGTGAATAACGGAAGCATAAACCAGTCGTTCACGTTTGAATACAAGAAGAAATTAGATGAGAAAGACGAGGATTTATTAGCCCTCGGTATAGTGGAAATTAGGGAGAGATTCAAGAGCACAGCGAAGGAAATAATTGTGCCATTTGAACTGGATATTGAGCTTGAAGGCATTAGCCTGACAGTACCTCAGAGAGGTGATAAAAAGACACTACTTGACCTGAGTATAATGAACGGGAAACAATATAAACTGGATATACTTAAACAGGCGGAAAAGTTGAATCCAGAGCAGAAATCCACCCGACTGATGAAGCAAATACAGGACGCATTGAAGTTGCCTTCTCTACCCTATCAGATTGAATGTTTCGACAATTCTAACATCAGCGGAACGGATGCCGTGGCTGCTTGTGTGGTCTTTAAAAAGCTAAAACCAAGCAAGAATGACTATAGAAAATACAATATAAAAACGGTGGTAGGACCTGATGATTATGCCTCAATGAAGGAGGTCGTGAGACGTAGATATTCACGGCTCGTAGAGGAAAACGAAAGGTTGCCAGACCTGATTATTACCGATGGTGGTAAAGGTCAAATGGAAGTGGTCAGAGAGGTTGTTGAGGATGAATTACACCTGAATATTCCCATTGCGGGATTGGCTAAAAACGACCGTCATAGAACCAACGAATTGCTATATGGTTTCCCGCCTGTAGTAGTGGGTATGAGTACAACGAGCGAACTGTTTCATGTTCTCACTCAGATACAGGACGAAGTACACAGGTTTGCCATTACATTCCATAGGGACAAACGCTCAAAAAGGGCGTTACATTCAGAGCTTGATGACATAAAAGGCATAGGAGCGAAGACCAAAGAGGCACTTATAGCAAAGTATAAAACAATAAAAAACATTAAAGCTACTGATAAAGAAGAACTTACAACAATAGTAGGCAAAAGTAAGGCAGAAATATTGCTTAATTATTTTAAAAATAAGGAACAAAATCCTCTGTAAATTTGGTCATTACAAAATAATGAGCTATATTTGCATCAAGTTTATACAAAATAGTCATTAGAACATATAAAAACAGATAGATAAAAGGCAATGAGAATAGTAATTCAGCGTGTAAGTCACGCATCAGTTACAATTGAAGGGGAAGTTAAATCAGCTATCCAAAAAGGGTATCTGATACTATTAGGAGTATGCGAAGAAGATACTTCGGAAGACGTGGAATGGCTCGTGAGAAAGGTAATTGGCTTGCGTGTTTTCGATGACGAAAACGGCGTTATGAACCGCTCTATTATGGACGTAAACGGGGATATACTTGTAATAAGTCAATTCACCTTGTATGCAAGCTATAAGAAGGGCAACAGACCATCATGGCTTAGGGCTGCCAAGCACGAGGTCTCTATCCCACTCTACAACGAGTTCTGCACCAAACTGAGTGAGTCTTTAGGCAAGGAAGTGGGCACTGGAGAATTCGGAGCGGACATGAAAGTTGAACTGCTGAACGACGGGCCTGTGACGATCTGCATGGATACGAAGAATAAGGAATAGATTACGTATTTAATTTAAAATAGAATTATAATAATGGAAAAAAGAAAATTAGATAAAATAGAAAAATACATTTGTTATATAAGTGTAATTGTATATATCTTGTGTAGGCATTTAGAGTTACCACGCACAATAGAGTACATCGCACTTGCAATATGGGGACAATGCATGGTTTATGAACTTAAAAAATGGAAAGAAAACAAGAAGTCTGACAACTATTATAATCTCTTTGTATTAGTTATTGTACTTGCAGTTTTATTATTAGGCTTATGAAAATGGAGATGAACGAAATAACTATAAAAGAAGCCCAGAAGATGGTGGACGACTGGATAAAAACCTACGGCGTGCGCTATTTCTCGGAGCTGACCAACATGGCAGTACTCACGGAAGAGGTGGGAGAACTGGCAAGAATAATGGCAAGAAAGTATGGCGACCAGAGTTTCAAGGAAGGCGAAAAGCATGACCTTGGCGACGAGATGGCAGACGTGCTATGGGTATTGATGTGCCTTGCTAATCAAACTGGTGTTGACCTCACGGAGGCAATGAAAAAAAACATCGAGAAGAAGACATCACGCGATAAGACAAGACACTTAGAGAATGAGAAATTAAAGAATTAAAAAATAATAATTAATAAATATGAGTGAAAATTGCAATTGCGGTCATCATCATGACCATGAACACAAAGAGGAAAAACCTCTCAACAAGTATGAACAGGCACTGAGTAAGTATCGCACAAATATCTCTGATGAGGAAGTGCGTAATGCAGTAAAGAAGATCATTGCAGAGAAAGTACATGAGAATGACAATCTCGAAGTGAAGAAATTCCTGATGGGAAGTGTGGAACTGACTACCCTCAAAACAACAGATTCAGAGGAGAGCGTTCTTGCATTTACAGAAAGGGTAAACCAGTTTGACGAGTCCTTCCCTGACCTACCCCATGTGGCAACCATTTGCGTATATCCATGCTTCGCTAAGACAGTAAGCGAATCATTGGAAGTAGATGGTGTTGAAATAGCGTGCGTCTCGGGCAGTTTTCCTTCGTCTCAGGCACTTATCGAAGTAAAGGTGGCGGAAACTGCATTGGCAATAAAAGACGGCGCCACAGAGATTGATATCGTGATGCCTGTGGGAAAGTTCCTTAGCGGAGACTATGAGGGCGTAGCGGACGACATTGAGGAGCTGAAAGCAGTCTGCGGTGAACATAGGATGAAGGTGATATTAGAAACAGGATGCCTCAAGACTGCTGAGAATATCAAGAAGGCTTCAATAATAGCAATGTATGCCGGAGCAGACTACATAAAGACATCTACAGGTAAACAGGAACCCGCTGCCACACCAGAAGCAGCATACGTTATGTGTCAGGCCATTAAGGAATACTATGAAGAAACAGGCATACAGATTGGTTTTAAGCCCGCTGGAGGCATTAATTCCGTTATGGATGCACTCATATACTACACGATAGTAAAAGAGGTCTTAGGCGAAAAATGGCTCACTAATGAATGGTTCAGACTCGGAACAAGCAGATTGGCAAATATGCTACTGAGCGAAATAATTGGAGAAGAGACTAAATTCTTCTAAAAATTCAAGAGGCGCATCATTGTGATGCGCCTCATGAATTATTTTGTCCTTTGTATAACAAATTCAACATAATAAAATAGTGATTCCTGTATTTCCGGATCGGAAACATTATCCAAAATATACTTCTTACACTCTTCATGCAATCGCGACATAACCTTTTCTGCATATTCTATACCACCATGCTCTTTTGTGAAATTAACAAGCATTTTGATTTCATCTTGTGAAACATTACCGTCCTTTACCTTACGAGCTATATCCAACATAGTCTTATCACCAGTGGAATTAAGAGCATATATAGCAGGTAAGGTAAGCTTACCTTCTGCCATATCATTACCAGTGGGTTTACCTATTTCTTCAGAGTCGTAATAATCGAAAATATCATCTTTTATCTGAAAGATAATACCAAGATTATGTCCGAATTTCTTTGCTAATTCAATTTGTTCCTCAGAAGCATTTGCCGAGAGAGCGCCTATTGCACAACAAGACTCAAACAAGGCTGCTGTCTTCTGTTCAATCACTTGATAATAAACATCTTCTGATATTTCAGTATTATCAATATTGGATAATTGAAGAATCTCACCCTTTGCGAGCGTACGACCTAATTCTGCAAGGTTTTGTACAATTAAATTATTATGTGTTAAAGATACGTTAAGCAATGCCGTTGAAAGTAAATAATCACCGACAAGAACCGCTACCTTATTATTATATTGAGCATTGACCGACTTCTGGCCTCTACGTTCCTCACTTTCATCCACAACATCATCGTGAACGAGACTTGCTGTATGTAGCAATTCAAGTCCTACCGCAGAATGTTGTGTAACGTAAGAAATCTTACCATAGTTCTTTGCAATAAGCAAAATGAGCATAGGACGCATCTGTTTACCTGTTCTCTTTTTGATATGTTCGAGAACAGAGGCAAGAAGTCCGTTGGAGTGTGACAATGCATCACTAAACAACTTCGAAAAGTCATTCAAATCACCCATAATAGGGCGTTTAATGATAGATATATTATCCATTTTCAGAATTTTGTCACAAAATTAGTGAAAAAATCTCAGACTTGCGAAATTTTTTAGTAATTTTACACGCAAAATAGCGAAGATTATGAATAAATTGTTTCTTTTAGACGCATATGCACTGATTTATCGTGCTTATTATGCATTAATACGCAATCCGAGGATCAACTCCAAGGGTATGAACACATCGGCGATAATGGGGTTTGTGAACACACTGAACGAAGTGCTCACAAAGGAGAATCCTACCCATATCGCAGTGGCTTTTGACCCCTCAGGCCCTACATTCAGGCATGAACAGTATCCTGAGTATAAGGCACAGAGGGAAGAATGCCCTGAAGACATAAAGAATGCCGTGCCAATTATAAAGAAAATTCTTAATGCATGGAACATAAAAACATTAGAAGTAGCGGGGTTTGAAGCTGACGATGTTATAGGAACTGTGGCATTAAAAGCTGGAGAAAATGGTATTACCACATATATGTTGACACCCGACAAAGACTACGGCCAGTTGGTTAGGGATAACGTATATATGTACAGACCAAAATTTGGTAATGCGGGATATGACATTATGGGAGTTGAAGAGGTAAAACAAAAGTATGACCTCTCTACCCCACTCCAAGTTATTGACCTTCTCGGACTAATGGGCGATGCCTCAGACAATATTCCAGGTTGTCCTGGTGTTGGTGAGAAGACTGCCATTAAACTCATAAAGGAATTCGGCAGTATAGAAAATCTTGTTGCAAACACTGAACAGCTGAAAGGGGCAATGAAGAAAAAGGTGGAAGAGAACAAGGAGAAAATAATCTTCTCCAAATATCTTGCTACTATCAAGACTGACGTTCCAATGGAACTGAATCTTGATGATTTGAAAATTCAGGAGCCAAATGAAGATGAACTGCGGAATATATTCGAGGACCTCGAATTTAAGACTCTTATTGACCGTGTGCTCAAAAAAACACAAAAAAGCCAAAAGAAGACTGACTTGCAACTCGATTTATTTGCAGAATTTACGACTGACGGGGAAGGAAGCGAAGAAAATTCAAGTTTTGCGAGCCTAAAAGATACACCACATGAATATAAACTCATTGATAACGAGGAAGAAATAAGTAAACTTTGTGACTTTTTAATGACATTTGAAATTCTCAGTTTAGACACGGAAACCACTTCAACTAATGCAATCGAGGCGGAATTAGTAGGAATGAGCTTCTCTGTGGAGGAAAACAAGGCTTTCTATGTACCTGTGCCAGATAATCGTGAAGAAGCACTTAGAATTGTTAATATATTCAAATCACTATATGAAAACGAAAAAATCCTTAAAGTGGGACAGAATATCAAATATGACTTAGAGGTTTTGGCCAACTATGGAGTAACCTTGAAAGGAAAGATGTTCGACACGATGATTGCCCATTATGTGATACAACCGGAACTGTATCACAATATGGACTATCTGGCAGAGATATACCTTAAATACAAGACTATCCATATTGACGAATTAATAGGTCCGAAGGGAAAAGGTCAAAAGAACATGCGAGACCTTAAGCCTGAGGAAGTGTATGAATATGCTGCAGAGGATGCAGACGTTACTCTTAAACTAAAAAATATTCTCGAAAAAGAAATCGAGAAAGCTGGAGTGCAACATCTGTTCTATGATATAGAGATGCCTCTAATGCCAGTTTTGGCTTCAATGGAGATGAACGGAGTGTGTCTTGATACCGATTCTCTAAAAGAAACGTCAGAAGTTTTGACTAAGAGACTAAAGGATATAGAAAACAAGATATATGAGCTTGCAGGTCAGGAATTCAATATAGCTTCACCCAAACAAGTAGGTGAGATACTTTTCGACAAATTGAAAATAGTTGAAAAAGCCAAGAAAACGAAGACAGGTCAGTATGTAACCAACGAAGAGGTACTTCAAGGATTGAAACATAAGCACGAGATAGTAGAGAAAATACTGGAACACAGAGGATTGAAGAAACTTCTCGGAACATATATAGATGCACTGCCCTCTCTTATCAACAAAAGAACAGGTCGCATTCACACATCATTCAACCAAACAATAACTTCAACAGGAAGACTGTCGTCAAGTGATCCTAACTTACAGAATATTCCTGTAAGGGGAGAAGACGGTAAGGAGATTCGCAAAGCGTTTATACCAGAAGCAGGTTGTCTGTTCTTTTCAGCAGATTACAGTCAGATAGAACTGCGTGTGATGGCTCATCTCAGCAATGACGAGAATATGATAGAGG
Organism: Prevotella sp.; assembly: GCA_051869395.1. Classification (GTDB taxonomy): domain Bacteria; phylum Bacteroidota; class Bacteroidia; order Bacteroidales; family Bacteroidaceae; genus Prevotella. Next base: position 15,030 of record JBJEAV010000457.1, on the reverse strand, counting down.
CTTTCCGCGAGGGTTATGACATTCATGCTGCCACTGCAGCCAAGATATACAAAGAAGATATCAACGAGGTATCACGCGACCAGCGTACAAAGGCAAAGCGTGCCAACTTCGGTATCATCTATGGAATAACCGTATTCGGACTTGCAGAGAGACTCGACATCAGTCGTGACGAGGCAAAGCAACTGATAGACGGATATTTCGAGACTTTCCCCAAGGTGAAGGAATATATGGAAACAGCGAAGGAAACAGCACGTAAGAACGGTTATGTGGAAACCCTGTTCAAGCGCAGACGTTATCTTGCTGACATCAACTCACGCAACGCTACGGTTAGGGGATTCGCTGAAAGAAACGCCATCAATGCACCTATACAAGGAACTGCAGCAGACATAATTAAAGTTGCGATGATAAATATTTACAATCGCTTTAATCAGGAAGGTATTCGTTCCAAGATGATTCTGCAAGTGCATGACGAACTCAACTTTAGTGTCTATCCAGAAGAAAAGGAGAAGGTTGAGAAGATAGTTCTGGAAGAGATGCAAGGTGCATTCAGTATGAAAGTGCCATTGGTGGCAGACTGCGGTTGGGGAAAAAACTGGCTTGAGGCACACTGATTAAGAATTAAAACATTATAGAATTAAAATATTAAAACATTATAGAATTAAAAAAGTATAAATGCTTTGATATATTGCAAAAATACAGTATCTTTGCACTCAGATTATAAACGTTTATAAAAAATATGGCATTAAAATGTGGTATCGTTGGACTCCCTAACGTAGGCAAGTCCACCCTATTTAATTGTCTGTCAAGCGCAAAGGCGCAGGCAGCTAATTTCCCGTTCTGTACAATCGAGCCTAATGTAGGTGTTATTACAGTACCGGACGAAAGACTTACAAAACTGGCAGAACTGGTGCATCCCGGACGCATCGTTCCCGCCACTTGTGAGATTGTTGATATTGCCGGTCTCGTAAAGGGTGCAAGCAAGGGCGAAGGTCTTGGCAACAAGTTCCTTGGAAATATCCGTGAGACTGACGCAATCATCCACGTTCTCCGTTGCTTCGAGGATGACAACATCACACATGTTGACGGCACTATCGACCCAATCCGCGACAAGGAGATCATTGATACGGAGTTGCAGTTGAAAGACCTTGAAACAATTGAGAGCCGATTGGCAAAACAACAGAAGGTGGCTCAGTTGGGCAACAAGGATGCGAAGGTGGAAGTAACTGTCCTTGAAGCATATAAGGCAGTACTGGAGCAAGGCAAGAACGCCCGCACTGTGGAATTTGACTCCAAGGAAGAGCAGGATGCTGCCCGCAACCTCTTCCTTCTGACATCAAAACCTGTACTATATGTATGCAATGTTGACGAGTCAGCAGCAAAGACAGGAAATGAGTTCACCAAGAAAATCGAGCAGTTAGCAGCAGAAGAAGGAGCGGAAGCGATGATTATAGCAGCCAAGACTGAAGAGGATATTGCAGAACTGGAGTCATACGAGGACAAGCAGATGTTCTTGGAAGAATTAGGACTCGAAGAGAGCGGTGTCAACCGACTGATAAAAAAAGCATACAACCTGCTTAATCTCGAGACATTCATCACTGCCGGCGAGATGGAAGTGAAGGCATGGACATACCACAAGGGTTGGAAGGCTCCTCAGTGCGCAGGAGTTATCCACACCGACTTCGAGAAGGGATTCATCCGTGCTGAGGTTATCAAATACGAGGACTATATCCAATTTGGCTCGGAAGCAGCTGTCAGGGATGCAGGTAAACTCGGTATCGAAGGCAAGGACTATGTTGTCCAGGACGGTGATATCATGCACTTTAGGTTTAATGTTTAAGTGTAGTTGACGAGTCAATAAAAAATTATGGAACTGTACATAAACTGGAATCCAAGTCTCACCACCATATTCGGTTTGAGATGGTATGGACTTTGCTGGCTATTAGGTTTGCTCGGAGCTTACCTAATAGTCAAAAGGCTATACAAGCAGCAAGGCATAAAAGCCGAACTGTTTGAACCTCTGTTCTTCTATTGTTTCTTTGGAGTTCTCATAGGTGCGCGTCTCGGACATTGTCTGTTCTATCAACCCGACTATTATCTCACGTCATTCAGCCATTTCGTAGAGATGATACTTCCTATTCACTTCCTGCCCGAAGGCGGTTGGAAATTCACTGGATATGAAGGACTTGCAAGTCATGGGGGAACCTTAGGACTCATCATTGCGCTATGGCTATATGTCAGAAAGACCAAAGTGGGAATATGGACCGTGCTCGACAATGTGGCAATAGCCACTCCTATCACTGCTTTTTTCATAAGGATGGGCAACCTGATGAACTCAGAGATAATAGGCAAGGTAACCGATGTACCTTGGGCATTCATCTTCGAAAGAGTGGATATGATGCCGCGACATCCTGGACAGTTGTATGAGGCAATAGCTTACGCCATTCTGCTGTTCATCGGCTTTGCTGTATATAATAAATATCCCAAGAGGGTTGGCACCGGATTCTATTTCGGCTTATGTCTTACCTATATCTTCACGGCGAGATTCTTCATCGAATTCACCAAGGAGATTCAGGAAGCATTTGAGGCCTCTCTCCCACTCGACATGGGACAACTGCTGAGTATTCCGTTTATAATTATCGGCATTGTCTGTATGCTTGGTTACAAAAGAAAACAACCCAAATAAAACCTAATAAGTATGTCAACAAAATCAATCTTTACTACCTTGCTCCTGACAGTCACGATGAATTGTCAGGCACAAATAATAACCAACGAAGGTGTCAGTTATCTGATGAACCAGCCAAAAGACATGTCGGCGGATTTCAGTGACCTTGCAAACACCTATTTCTTTGCAGACAGTCTCTCTGACTTCAATGCCCAAAAGGCAGAAGGAAAGGTGAAGTGGAACCGCTACCGTATTGCACCGAGACAGGCATTCAACACCAACGGTTTCTGGCCTCAGAAACTACAGATGCTGGACTTCCCCGAGACGGCATACGACAACGACCCGCAACTGAAATTCCAAGTGCGCTTTGTCAGTCCGCGAACCGTGCGCATCACTATGCTCACCACCCCTATTGAACCTCAGGACAATGACGCTGAGGACATTATGTTTTGTGGCATACCAAAAAGCGACAACGATGCGTGGAAGATGAGCGAAAACAATAATACCCTCTCCTACTCTTCCTCATACGGTACTGTTGAAATACAGAAATATCCATGGCGTATAGTATTGAAAGACAAAAACGGACGCATACTTACTCAGACACGCACATTGGGAGACAACGATTCCACACAAGTGAAAATCCTCCCGTTTAACTTCATAAAGCGCGGAACGGACAATTCCCGCAGTATCAATCCCGTGTTCTCACTTGCACCGCAAGAGAGGATTTACGGATGTGGAGAATCCTTTACATCACTGAACAAGGTGGGACAGAAAGTCAATCTCTTTGTCACCGACCCACAAGGTCCTGAGACACCGGGAATGTACAAGCCCGTTCCCTTCTATTTCAGTAATCGTGGATATGGCATATTCATGCACACGTCAGCTCCTGTAACCTGTGACTTCGGAAAGAGTTATATCGGTACTCAGAGCCTGTATATGGCAGACGAGAAAATGGACTTCTTCGTCTTCTTCGGCGATCCAAAGGATATACTGAATGAATATACAGAGATTACGGGCAAGAGTCCGATGCTCCCGCTATGGACATTCGGCACATGGATGAGCCGCATCACATATTTCTCTCAGAAAGAGGGACTTGACATTGCCGCCAACCTGCGTAAATATAAGATTCCTTCAGACGTTATACATTTCGATACAGGTTGGTTCGGCGTTGACTGGCAATGCGACTATCAATTTGCATCCGATCGTTTCGAAGATCCCGTGGCGATGATGAAACAGATGCGCAAGGATGGATTCCACGTTTGTCTGTGGCAACTCCCCTACTTCACTCCCAAGAACAAGTTCTTCAACGAACTGCTCGACGGCGGTATGGCTGTAAAGAATGCCTGCGGTTCATCTCCTTACGAGGATGCCGTTCTCGACCTTTCCAACCCCAAGACTGTCAGTTGGTATCAACAGAAGATAGCTGGACTTGTAAAACAGGGAGTAGGAGCCATCAAGTGCGACTTCGGCGAGGCCGCCCCACTCGACGGCTTTTATCATAGTGGCAAGGGAGGATTGTATGAGCATAACATCTATCCTCTCAGATACAACAAGGCATTATGGGAAGCTGTAAAGAACAACTCCGCTGACAATGAGGGTGTTATATGGGCACGCAGTGCATGGGCAGGATCCCAGCGCTATCCACTTCACTGGGGTGGTGATGCCGCCACAACAAACACCGGTTTGATTGGTGACCTTCGCGGTGGACTATCTTTCGGACTTAGTGGTTTCTCATTCTGGAGTCATGACATAGGCGGTTTCGTAACCGAAACACCTGAGGATTTATATCGTCGTTGGTTACCATTCGGATTCCTGTCAAGTCATAGCCGTGCCCATGGAGCACCTCCTACAGAGCCTTGGCTCATAAGCAAGGGACTGACGGATGCTTTCCGCGAGAGTGCCGAGATGAAATACAAACTGATGCCTTATGTATATGCACAAGCCAAGGACTGCTCAGAGCGCGGTTTGCCTATGGTTCGCGCCTTGCTCGTTGAGTTCCCAAATGACCCCGGAGCATGGCTTGTGGAAGACGAATATATGTTTGGTTCGCAGATTCTCGTCGCTCCCCTACTCGAAAGCGGAAAGTCGCGCATGTGTTATCTGCCAGAAGGCAAATGGATTGACTATCAGAGCGGTAAGGTATATAACAGTGGTTATCAAACCATAGAGACAGGTAAGATACCATGTGTAATCCTTGTTCGCGACGGCAGCATCATCCCCCATGCACCATTGGCACAGCGCACCGATGAAATCCGTTGGGACAAGTTGGAGATGAAGACATATCGCTCGGCTAACAACGTGAAATGCTTTGGCATTATATATAAGCCAGGGGATGAGAAGATTGAAATATTGAAAGATTGAAAGATTGAAAGATTGAAAGATTAAAATATTATAAGGGATGGGAGCAGATACGTATTGCATGATAATGTGGGCGATGGCACTGACAGCTGTCATCGTCTTCATCGCCTTGTATTTTGTAAAGGCGGGTTATGGAATATTCCGAACAAAGCAGTGGGGTGTTTCCATTAACAACAAGGTGGCTTGGGTATTGATGGAAGCCCCGGTGTTTGTCGTGATGCTATATATGTGGTCAAGCAATGGTTCATCCACTACCCTACCCGCTTTCCTTGCGTTTCTGCTCTTCGAGCTTCATTATTTCCAGCGTTCTTTCATCTTCCCTCTGATGATGAAGGGCAAAAGTCGAATGCCTGTTGCCATCATGCTGATGGGTGTCATATTCAATGTCATCAACGGCTTACTTATTGGCACCAGCCTGTTCACGTTGCCTCCATCGGCATACAACGAGGGTATGGCATATCTCACCCACCCCACTGCAATCGCGGGCATCGCGATATTCTTCCTCGGTATGGGAATAAACATCCATTCCGACCATGTCATCCGCCATCTGCGCAAACCGGGAGACACTCGTCACTACCTGCCTCAAAAGGGATTCTACAGATATGTGACATCCGCCAATTACTTTGGAGAGTTAGTGGAATGGACAGGCTTCGCCCTACTCTGCTCCACCCCAGCCGCCTGGCTCTTCGTGGTATGGACAGCCGCCAACCTCGTTCCCCGTGCAGCCGCCATCCACAAGCGTTATCGCGAGGAATTCGGTGATGCTGTTGGAAACAGAAAACGTATTATCCCGTTCATTTATTGATATTTTCGCTTACCTGTTAATAATAGCATATATGAGAGAAAGACCAATTTATATAGACGGAGAAGGGTTAAGAAATGGCATAAAAGAAAGCCACAACCGCCGACTTAAGGGACATGACTACAGTGCCCCTGGGGCATATATGCTTACAATTATGACAGAAGGCAGGATGCCGGTATTTGGTACAATAGAAGGAAATATAAGAGCGGAAAGGATGTCGAAAGACTGGCCGCATCTCAATCCCTCGCCTCTTGGAAAAGTTGTATTTGAAGAAGAAGCACCAAAAATAACAAAGACATATCCAATGGTGGAATTATGGCGCATCACAATTATGCCTGACCATATCCATATGATTATTTATATCAGGAAGGAACTTCCTGAAGGCAAAACATTAGGGAATATCATCGCCGGCTTTAAGGGCGGCTGCAGTAGGGCATGGTGGAGGCTGCAGGAGGAAGGGAAAATACCACTTGTTGCTAACACAACAAGCACAGGAGCTGCTAACAAAAATGCACTCTCAACAACAGCGGCACCCACCACAGCGTGCCCCCACATAGCAGCTCCTGTGCAAGCGACGTCAGTCGCTTGTGTAAACCACCCATCCCTCTTTTCCCCCGGCTACAACGACCGCATTCTAAAAAACTCCCGTCAGCTCCAGGCATGGAAGGATTATCTCATAGATAATCCCTACAGGCTTCTTGTCCGCCGCGTTCTTCCCTCTCATTTCCAGCGATGCCTTGACGTCAAAATAGGCGATAAGACATACAGTGCTTTCGGTAATTTCCTCCTACTTAAAAAACCGGAGAAACACCAAGTGTTCTGCCATCGTAAAGCCCGATATTGTCAGCTTACTGAAAAGGAAAAAAAAGAAAACAATATTGCATATCAGGCTCTCCCTGATACACCAACAGGCATCCCTTACACCGAAACAGATGCATATCTGAGAGAAAAAGACTCACTCTTGGACATTGCTTTTTTGGGTATTCCACTTGTCACACCTGGAATATCAGAGGGAGAAAAGATCATTCTGAATACATGTATCAAACTCGGACTACCGGTTATCCACATCCAACAACAGAAAATCAATGATATGTGGAAACCGGAGAAATCACGCTTTGACGCATGTGTGGCAGGACATCTTCTGATACTTATCCCAAAATGCGACAATATTAACACCGAAAGCAGATACACTAATTTCCATAATATGAACGGACTGGCAACAGAAATTTGCTCATTTGACTCATCTTCAATAACATTTAAATCAACAATAATAATATAAATATATGGAATCGAAATTATTCACACCTATAAAAATAGGTCCATTGACCCTCAGGAACAGAACCATCCGTTCGGCTGCATTCGAGAGCATGTGTCCGGGAAATGCTCCCTCCAAGCAACTCCTTGATTATCATCAATCTGTAGCAAGGGGTGGGGTGGGGATGACCACCGTGGCTTACGCAGCTGTATGCCAGAGCGGACTGTCATTTGAAAGGCAGTTATGGATGCGCCCCGAGATTGTCCCGGGACTTAGGGAACTGACGGATGCCGTGCATAAGGAAGGGGCTGCCGCCTCGATACAGTTGGGACATTGCGGCAATATGTCGCATAAGAAGATATGCGGCTGTCTGCCAGTAGGGGCGAGTGGGGGATTCAACCTCTATTCTCCAACATTTGTCCGCGGTCTGCGTGCGGATGAACTTCCGGCAATGGCAAAGGCTTATGGTGATTCTGTGCGATTGGCGAGGGAAGCTGGTTTCGATGCCGTCGAGGTGCATGCCGGTCACGGCTATCTCATCAGCCAGTTCCTTTCTCCCTCTACCAATCATCGCAAGGATGAGTTTGGCGGTTCTCTCGAAAACCGTATGCGTTTCATGGATATGTGTATGGACGAGGTGATGAAAGCTGCCGGCAATGACATGGCAGTATTGGTGAAGATGAACATGCGCGACGGATTTAAGGGCGGAATGGAACTCGAAGAGACTCTGCAAGTGGCAAAACGTTTGCAGCAGGACGGAGCGCACGCACTCGTATTGAGTGGAGGATTTGTGAGCAAAGCCCCGATGTATGTGATGCGTGGCGAGATGCCCATCCGAACAATGACCCATTACATGACCTGCTGGTGGCTGAAATACGGAGTGAGGATGGTGGGAAAGTATATGATTCCGACAGTTCCCTTCAAAGAGGCCTATTTCCTCGATAATGCACTGAAATTCCGCAAGGCTTTGCCCGATATGCCATTGGTGTATGTAGGAGGATTGGTAGCCCGGGATAAGATAGATGAGGTGTTGAACGATGGTTTCGTGGCAGTACAAATGGGTCGCGCCCTTCTCAACGAACCTGGTTTCGTCAACCGTATGAAGACCGAGGAGTGCGCACGTTGCAACTGCCATCACAGCAACTATTGCATCGCCCGTATGTACACCCTCGACATGGCATGCCACCAACATCTGAATGAAGAACTTCCCCAATCCCTAAAAGATGAAATAAATAGAATAGAATCACAGTAATAATACAACAACATGAAACTAATGAAACGTAACTTTTTTCTTGTATTGATTGCAATGTGCGCATTGCCATTGCTTGTTGCCTGTTCAGACCGGCGGACAACTGGAGAGAGTAAGGGTATTGATAGCACCCTTACCGCTGAATACGTGTCAAATATTAGTCTGCAGGAGCCGGAGCGTGCCCTTGCCCTCATCGACACTATGGAGATGAGAAAGAAAGAGACAGCGTTTACAATCAATTTCTTGCGCTGTGCCGTTTATCTCAACGGATATGCCGACCTAAAAATGTCATATTACTATGGACAACAGGCATTGAAAGACTCCATTACAATGCAAAAAGACGTGAAACATCACTATACGTTATTGAAAACCCTTGCCGGCTTAGCCCATTCAACCGAGCAATATGCCCAGAGTATCAATTATGCAAAAGCGGCAATCGAGGTGGCACGTAAAATCAACAACAAGGAGTTAGAGATAGCAGCCACCGAACCTTTGGCATTAAGTATGATAAGTCTTGGCGACTTCGATGGTGGTTTGAAGCTCTTTGCTGAAGGAAAGGATGTGATAATGACTGCACTTGACAAGAACTCAAATTTCGAAACATCTAACAGAGCCTATTCCTTTGTAGGCTACTATATGGCAAAACTTCTGAGTGCCAATAGATTTAAAGAGGCAGAAAACCTGATACCTGACTTAAAACAAATTATCGATAAGTTGGGGAAAATAGATTTTGAAATGGATGGTGCTACCGAATTACAGCGACTAAATATCAATGGCCTGTTTATTGAATATTACGATAAGATAGGCAACAGAAAGGAGTCGGAAAAATATTTGGCAGAGATTCTGAATTCTCCAATGGCAAAGGCAAATGCAACGGATGCATTTATAGCGCAACATTACTACAATATCAAAGACTTGAAGAAACTTGCAGAGGTGACTAAGCGGATGAGACGAAATGCCATGGCCGCTAACGATACCATCTCGGAAATATTCATTGAGTCTGTTCTTAATTACGAGAAATTCATCTGCAAGGAACAAGGCAACTATCGCGAGGCTCTCGTCAAAGCCGAGACTATAAAAAACATCCAGGACTCACTGTCCAGGCGAAACAACGAGGAGGACGGAGTGAGACAGGCCAAGATATTCGAAATAGAGGAGAAGGAACGCGAGATTGCCTATAAGAACCAGCAACTCTCGAAGCAGAAGAATGCCATAAAGACATTTGCTTTTACCCTGTTTGTGACTGTCCTCCTCATTGCCGGTATGGTGATGTATAACCGCAAGCTCAACAAGCGCAACAAGACCATTGTGAACACCATCAACGACATCATCGAGAAGCAGGATGAACTGACCCGACTCCGCCTTGGCAATACTGAGAAAGATGAAGCTGATACACAAGACAATCCCGATGAACTGCGCATTCTTATGGCAGCAAACATGATGAGACAGGAAACAGACAAGAGTCTCGGTGAGATTGCTCACGAATGTGGTTTCAGCAATACTGAGTCACTATGCTCAAAGTTTGAGGCTAAGTTTGGCATTGCCCCATTGGACTACATCAAATGGAGTATCAAGATTGGTGAATCCGAGGAACTCAAGAAGGAGATAATGAAAAAGGATACTGAATCCGAGCGGATCAAGGACAACTTCATCAGAAACATGTCTCATGAGATACGCACTCCACTCAACCAGATAAATGGTTTCATACAGATTCTCACCGACCCCAAGAGCAACCTCAGGGAGGAAGAAAGGAACCAGTTCAGCAGCATTGTCTTCGAACAGACTTTGTATATGACCAACATGCTCA
>JBJEAV010000457.1:0-4797 GCA_051869395.1 Prevotella sp. | reverse complement strand
AACCAGTTCAGCAGCATTGTCTTCGAACAGACTTTGTATATGACCAACATGCTCAACACATTCATCGAGATGTCGGAATATGAGAGCGATGAGCACTCGCACGACATCACACAGATATTTGTGGATGAGATTCTTGAAGAGGTAAAGTCGAAATGCCCCAAACCTAATGATGGCATCCAGATGTTGTTCCGCAATATCAGTGGAGTTGAAACTATCTTCACCGAAAGAAAAGGCATAGTGCGGATATTGCTGTGTCTGATTGACAATGCGGTGAAGTTCACAGACAAAGGCTGTATCATTGTCGAATGTACAAAAGACGATGACAACAGCACCATATTCACAGTGACTGACACCGGACGTGGCATTCCCTCTGGCGAAGGTGAGCATATCTTCGAACGATTCTACAAGATCAACGAGTTCACCCCCGGTCCGGGTCTTGGACTGTCACTATCGCGCCTCATTGCCAAGCGAATAGACGCCGAGGTATATCTCGACAGGAAATTCAAGGACAAAGGTTCGCGGTTTACAATAAAAATAAAGGCTAAATCATTATAATTATGAAGGCAACAACAAAACATAATATAATTGCTTTATTGTCAGTGATTACACTGATGATACTGGCTGGATGTTCCGGCAAACGGACAGAGGGCAACAAGGCAGGTGGCGATAGTACCCACACGAGGGAATACATCGCAAAGATAAGCCTTCAGGAGCCGGAGCGCGCCCTTGCCATCATCGACACTATGGAGATGAACAAGGAGGCGAAGCCTTATGAAATCAATTATTTGCGTTTTGCTGTTTATGTCAACGGTTTCACAGATTACAAAATGGCAGCCTACTATGGCAAACAAGTGTTGAAAGACTCCCTTGAACTACAGAAAGATGTAGATTGCCATTTTACCCTTTTGAACACGCTTGCCGATATTACCAATTCTACCAGCCAGTATGCCCAAAGCCTGCAATATGCCAAAGCCGCAATGGAAGTGGCACGAAAGAACAACAGAAAGGAGTATGTAATCAGCGCAACGGAGCCAATGGCCCTAAGCATGATACAACTCGGTGATACAGAGGGCGGATTAAAACTATTTGCGGAAGGTAAGGACGCGATAATAAAGGCATTTGAAAAACAACCTGACTTTAATAATGCCAATAATGCTTATTCTTTTTTAGGCAACTATATGGCAAGCCTTCTTAGCAACAATAGATATGAAGAAGCAAGAAAACTGATTCCCGATTTGCTTTACGTCACAAAAAAGTTGGAAGAGGTGGAGAATTCAGTGGAAGGTTTTGTTGAATACCGCCAAATCAACACCTACGGATTACTGATGAGCTATTATGACGCAACAGGCAACATAAAGGAGTCAGAAAAATACCTTGCGAAGATACAGAAGTCAAAGTTAGCAGGTATGCTTTTTGTCGAGTCGCATGTCTCTGATCATTATTACAATGTAAAGGACGTGAAACGCCTCGCTGAGATTACAGCTCGCATCAGGAAAAATGCGTTAGCAACAAATGATACTATATCTGAGTTATTCATTGATTATGTGCTTAACAAAGAGAAATTCATAAGTGAGATACAAGGCGACTTCCGCGAGGCTTTCCTTAAGTCGGAGGTTATAAACTGCGTCAAGGACTCGCTTGTCAAGCGCAACAATGAGGAGGAAGGCGCAAGACTTGCCAAAATCTACGAAACCCAAGAGAAGGAAAGATTATTGCAAGTGAAGGACGCCCAACTGTCTAAACACAAGAATATCTTCATCATCGTGGCGATTATGATGATTCTCGGTGCGGCATTCATTGTGCTCCTCTTGCTTTTCAACCGCAAGGTTAACCACCGCAACAAGACCATCGTATCCACCATCAACCAGATTATGGAGAAGGAAGGTGAGCTGACAAGATTCCGCCTCAACGAAGACGCAAAGAACGTCAATCCAGACGAGATGAGACTAATGCAGAGCCTTGAGATGCTTAAGGGCGACAAGACCTTGGACGAGATTGCCACAGCATGCGGATTCGGCAATGCCAAAGCCTTCAACAAGAAATTCTATGAGCATTTCGGCATACACGCTGAGGAATACCGTAAATGGTCGAAAAACATGAGCGAACAGGACAAGACCAATATAGAGGAGGCAAAGCACATGAAAGACTCCTTCATCAGGAATATGTCGCATGAGATACGCACTCCGCTCAACCAAATCTTCGGATTCGTACAACTGCTCACCGACCCGAACATCCAGCTCTCCGACGAGGAGAAACGACAGTATAACGACATCATCAGCGACCAGACTACCTATATGACCCGTCTGATAAACAAGTTCCTCGAGCTTTCGGAATACGAGAGCAGCGACGAGCCGTTGCCATGCGAGACTGTCTCCATCGACGAGACCCTAAGCATCGTGCAATCCACAGTGCCGCAACCACAGGAAGGAGTGGAACTTACATTCTGCAACAATAGCGGCAAGGACACCATAGAGACAAATGGCAAGGGACTTACCCGAATCTTGCAATGTCTTGTAGGAAATGCCGTGAAGTTCACACCTTCAGGCAGCATCAGCGTGGAGTGCATCACCAATGCCGAAGGCGAAACCGTCTTCACTGTAACAGACACTGGCAAGGGCATACCCGAAGGCGACGAGGAGCGCATCTTCGACCGTTTCTTCAAAGTTGACAGCTTCGTTCCCGGCGCAGGACTCGGTTTGTCGCTCGTACGCGAGATTGCCAAGAGAATGGACGCAACAGTCAACCTCGACCGCACTTACACATCCCCAGGCTCAAGGTTTACAGTTACAATTAGGGAGAATACGCACATTTCAAAGAATCAAAATATTAAAGACAAAACATTATGAAAACAAGACTTAAGATATATTTCATTGCAGCATTATTGGTTGCACAATTTTTGTTTGTTGCCTGCTCCGGTAATAAGACTGCCAGCGCAAGTAACAACAGTGACAGTATTGATTATAAAAGTTACATCGTACAACTAAGCTATGATGATCCTGACAAGGCGTTAGCCGTTATTGATTCATTAGAAATGATCAAGAAGTACCCCACATGTCTTGCTAATTTTTATCGATGCGTGGTGCATAACAACAGTAACTCTCATAATAATCGCTTTATAATTAATTATGGGAAATTGGCTATTTCAGATGCACGTTTTAAAAAGGAATACCGAGAATTTTATATGAAAGGAGCATATTTAGTAGCATGCGCTGAATTTAATACTAACCATATTTCCGAAAGTCTAAAGCTTGTAAAAGAAGTGCAGTATATGTCAATTATTGACGGCAATGAAGAAATGCTAATAAGAAGCCTATCTCTCATAGGTGAAAATTTAATATCCTTAGGGGATTTTGATAACGGTATTAAGAAATACAAGGAATCAGTGGAAAAATCCAAGATATTTCTGAATGCAAACCCTACTGAAAAATCCTTTTGTATGACAATAGACAATTATTTATCCATAATACACTTTCTGGATTATATGGAGAGATATACGGAAATGGAGAAATACATAGCCGAACTGCTCGCTATACTAGAAAAAGGAAAAACTATAAAGTTTATCTCAGAACTGAATTATGATTCATGTTTATTCAATGTATATAATAAGCTGTATTTTATTTACGACTACATTGGCAAGACTGACAAAGCTGAACATTTTTGGAATTTGTCAGCGGCTACGCAAACATCAAAAAAACCAGAGAACAGAACAATTTATATTGCTTACAACATCGACCATAATAACTACAAACAAGCATGGACTGAAATAGAAAATATCAAAAAATTCTACGTGAACAACAAAGATACTGTTAATACCTTATATTATAGCCAAGTAATCTGGAACGAATTACAATTCCATAAAGCAACTGGAAATTACAAGATGGCATGTGATGCTGCTGAAAGGGTAATTGTATGTAAGGATAGTATTAGCAGGCGAACGGAATTGGAAGACGCTGCCGAACTTGCAAAAATCTATGAGACGCAAGAGAAGGAAAAGCAGATTGCCGAACAGGAAGCAAAACTGACTAAGCAAATGTACATATTGATAGGAGTCATTTTACTGTTGGTGATTGGTGTGGCATTCATCGTGATAGTGCTTAGATTCAGCCGCAGGGTGAACCGCCGAAACAAGACCATCGTGGCTACCATCAACCAAATGATGCAGAAGGAAGAAAGGCTGACGCAAATGCAACTCACAGATGACAGCAACGCCGCTGAGAATATCGACCCTGAGGAGATAAGGCTCAAGCAGAGTCTCGAAATGCTTAAGGACGACAAGCCTATCGACGAGATTGTCACTGGGTGCGGATACAGGGATGCCAACGACTTCGGCAAGAAGTTCTATGACCATTTCGGCATTCACGTGGAGGAATACTGCAAGTGGACAAAGAAGATGAGCGAACAGGAAAAGACCGGCATTGAAGAGGCCAATCAGATGAAGCAGTCATTCATCAGGAATATGTCGCACGAGATTCGCACGCCGCTCAATCAGATTTATGGCTTTGTACAACTCCTTACCACTCCTGGCATACAACTCAGCGACGAGGAGAAGCAAAACTTCACCGGCATCATAGGTGAACAGACATCCCACATGACCCAGATGCTCAACACATTCCTCGAAATATCGCAATATGAGAGCAGCAGTGAACCACTGCCTGTAGATACAGTGGATATCAGCGAGCTGTTGACTATGTCGTGCAGTTCTTTCCAAAATATTAAGGAAGGGGTGGAACTCACTGTCAAGAACAACAGTGGACTCGAGACATTGGAATGTAACCAAAAGGGATTGCTCCGCATACT
>JBJEAV010000456.1:0-5962 GCA_051869395.1 Prevotella sp. | reverse complement strand
TCGAAATGATAGGGCTCACGCCCTATCCTATGTTATGTCGCCCTTTCAGGGCTATAACGTCCAAGTAGTAAATTAAAATAAAGAGTATTATGGCAGAACTTCCTGAATTGGTAAAAGACTTGGCACTGATTCTTGTGGTTGCGGGAACGGTGACCTTGCTGTTTAAGAAACTTAAGCAGCCGCTTGTATTGGGATATATCGTGGCAGGATTTATTGTGAGTCCGCAGATGCCATATACTATGTCGGTGATAGACCGTGCCGACGTTCAGTCCTGGGCTGACATCGGTGTCATATTCCTGCTGTTTTCTCTCGGACTCGACTTCTCCTTCAAGAAGATTCTAAAGATGGGAGCTGCACCCGTAATTGCCTCGCTCACCATCATTTTCTGTATGATGCTCATCGGAGTCACTGTGGGCAATGCCTTCGGGTGGAGCCAGATGGACTGCATTTTCCTTGCGGGAATGCTGGCAATGAGTTCCACCACTATTATATATAAGGCGTTCGACGATATGGGACTGCGCCAACAGCATTTCGCGTCGCTCGTTATGAGCGTTCTGATATTGGAGGACGTCTTGGCGATAGTGATGATGGTGATGCTCTCGGCAGTTGCCACGGGCAGCAATCCCGACGGCGGACAGATGATAGGCAGTGTGCTGCGTATCGGTTTCTTCCTCATACTGTGGTTTGTGGTGGGTATATCGCTCATCCCGATGTTCCTGCGCTCAGTGCGCAAGCTCATCAGCGAGGAGACTCTCCTCGTGGTGTCGCTCGGATTGTGCTGTCTTATGGCGGTGATTTCCACGCAGGTGGGATTCTCCAGTGCTTTTGGTGCCTTCGTTATGGGCAGTATCTTGGCGGAGACAGTTGAGGCTGAGAAGATTATAAAAGTTGTTGAGCCAGTGAAGAACCTCTTCGGGGCTGTGTTCTTCGTGTCGGTGGGTATGCTTGTTGAGCCTACGGTACTTATAGAATATGCCTTGCCGATAGCGGTGATTGTATTTGCAATCCTCATCGGACAGTCTGTCCTTGGCTCATTCGGTTATCTGCTTAGCGGACAGACGCTTAAAACTGCCATGCGCTGCGGATTCTCGATGGCTCAGATAGGCGAGTTCGCGTTTATCATCGCCAGTCTCGGACTTTCGCTCGGCGTGATAGGCAAGTTCCTCTATCCTGTTGTGGTGGCAGTGTCGGTAATCACCACCTTCCTCACCCCCTATATGATACGCGCGTCAGAACCGTGCTATAACATGCTCGAACGCCATTTGCCCGAGAAGTGGATAGTCACCCTGAATCATATCACCCTTGCCCATCCCTCGGGCAAGGGGGCAAAGAACAACTGGAAGAACCTGCTGCGCCAGATGACTGTTAACACCGTTATTTACACGATATTGTCGGTGACGGTGGTGGCACTCATGCTCACCCTCTTCCTGCCTTTCATCCGCCATGTCCTTGTGGGATGGCACTGGACGGCAAACTTTATCTGCGGCTCACTCACCGTGCTCTTCATCGCACCCTTCCTTCGTGCCATGATTATGAAGAAGAACCATAGCGAAGAGTTCAAGGCACTGTGGGCAGAGAGCCGCATCAACCACTTGCCGCTCATCTTCACCATCATCGTGAGGGTGGTCATAGCCAGCAGCTTCGTGTTCTATATATGCAACTATCTCAGCCGCTTTGCCAATGCGCTCATCATAGCGATAGCCGTGGCAGTGGTGCTGATGATGATAATGTCGCGCAGTCTGAAGCATAGCAGCATCAGGCTTGAGCGAATATTCGTGCAGAACCTCCGTTCGCGCGACATCGAGGCACAGGTGCACGGGCGCAAGCGTCCGCTATATGAGGGACACCTGCTCGACCGCAATGTCCACATGTCGGATGTGGATGTGCCTATGGATTCCACATGGTCGGGCAAGACGTTGCTCGAACTCCAACTGCGCCAGCGCTTTGGAGTGCATGTGAGCAGTATCCTGCGTGCCGACCGCCGCATAAACATCCCCGACGGCAAGACCTTGGTATTCCCCGGCGACAAGCTGCAGGTGATTGGAGCCGACAGTCAGTTGGCTAAGATGGCGGAGGCATTGCAGCGCGAGGTATATGGTTCCGACCCCGACATAGAATCCAAGTCAATGCGCCTGCGCCAGATGGTTATCACCGGCGGCAGTCCCTTGCTCGGAGTCTCTCTCCGCGAGAGCGGCATACGCAGTCGCTACAACTGCATGGTGGTGGGAATAGAGGAAGGCGAGGAAAACCTCTCGCAGATGGCGCCCGACCGCAAGTTTGAGAAGGGCGACATTATATGGATAGTAGGTGAGGAGAGGCATCTTGCGGAGTTGTTGGATAGGTGAGAATAAGGGAAGTTAAAGAATAATTAAAGTTAATAGAGATATGAGAGAAAAACTGTTATCAATGATGATGTTGGCGGCTACAGCCGCAGCAGCACAACAAGGGCCATTGTGGATGCGTTATCCCGCAATATCGCCCGACGGCAAGCAGATCGCCTTTACTTATAAGGGCGACTTGTTCTGCGTGGATGCCAACGGAGGGCAGGCACGCCAGTTGACCACCAATCCAGCCTTTGACTATAAGCCGGTGTGGAGTCCCGACGGCACTAAGATAGCCTTCGCCAGCAACCGCGAGGGCAGTTTCGACATATATGTCATGGATGCCCGTGGAGGCGAGCCTCGCCGACTCACCACCAACAGTGCGGGTGAGACGCCCATGGCATGGCGCGACAACAGTCACATAGTGTTCCAATCGTCGGTGATGCCCACTGCCGAGTCTATCATCTTTGCCGGCAGCTTCGCCCAGGAATATGAGGTGGATTTGGACGGACACCGTCCCACCTTGTTCTCCACGTTAGAGATGGACGACATCAGCATCAACAGTCGCGGTGAGATACTCTATCACGACAACAAGGGATATGAGGACAAGTGGCGCAAGCACCACACGTCGCCAATAGCTCGTGATATATGGCTCAACAAGGACGGGGCTTTCAAGAAGCTCACCTCGTTTGCGGGTGAGGACCGCAATCCAGTGTGGAGTGCCGACGGCGACTCGTATTATTATCTCAGCGAGCAGGACGGCACGTTCAACGTATATATCAATAAGGTGTCGGGCGGCAATCCCCGTCAGCTCACCCGCTTCAGTGGCAATCCCGTGCGCTTCCTCTCGTCATCTTCCGACGGCAAGCTTTGCTTCGGTTATGACGGCGAGATATACACTCTCGTCCCCGGTCAGCAGCCTGCAAAGGTGGCTATAGAGGTTGTTGCCGACCGCAACGACCGCGACCTCGTGAGACAGATAAACGGACATGGGGCAACTGAGATTTCCGTGTCGCCCAACGGCAAAGAGATTGCCTTCGTGATGCACGGAGACGTATATGTGACCTCAGTGGATTACCGCACTACCAAGCGTATTACCGACACTCCCGAACAGGAGCGCGACATCTGTTTCGCTCCCGACGGACGCAGTGTCGTATATGCCTCCGAGAGAGGTGGAGTGTGGCAGATATATGCCACATCCATAAAGGACAAGGACGAGAAGTCGTTCACATACGCCACTGAACTCACCGAGGAACGGCTCACCAATACCAATATCACCTCCCAGATGCCGCAATTCAGTCCTGACGGCAAGATGGTGGCATACTTCGAGGACCGCAGCGACCTGCGCGTCATCAACCTCAAGTCGAAGGACATCACCACTGTGCTCGACGGCAGTAACATATACTCATACAGCGACGGCGACCTGTTCTTCGAATGGAGTCCCGACAGCCGCTGGCTGATATCAAGCTATATGGGCGGAGGAGGATGGAACAGTGCCGACATCGCCCTTGTTGACGCATCGGGCAAGAAGGCTCCCTTCAACCTCACCAACAGCGGTTATAGCGAGGGCAGGGCAAGATGGGCTCTCGACGGCAAGGCTATCCTCTTCAGCAGCGACCGTGCCGGATTCCGCAGCCATGGCAGTTGGGGCTCTGAGGACGATGCCTATCTGATGTTCTTCGACCTCGATGCCTACGACTATTTCCGCATGACCAAGGAGGAGGCGGAGATTGCCGACAAGAACGACAAGGACAAGAAGAAGGAGGAAGAGAAAAAGAAGGAGGAAGAGAAGAAGGACAAGGACAGTGAGGACGTGAAGGTGGAAAAGGTGAAAGCACTGGAACTCGACCTCGACAACTGTCGCGACCGCATCGTGCGCCTCACCAACAACTCGTCGCGTCTCGGTGATGCCATACTCGCCAAGGACGGCAAGAAGCTCTATTACATGGCGCGCTTCGAGGCTGGTTATGACCTGTGGGTGAAGGACTTGCGCGAGGGAAACACAAGGATTCTCGCCAAGGGAGTGGGCAATGGCTCGCTGAATATGGACAAGGATGGCAAGTTTGTGTATCTATGCAATGGCGGTATCAAGAAGGTTGACCTCGGCAACGGCTCTACCAAGAACATCGAATTCGAGGCATGGTTTAACATGAAGCCCTACGAGGAGCGCCAGTATCTCTTCGACCATGTGTGGCGACAGGTGAAGGACAAGTTCTACGACGTCAATCTCCATGGAGTTGACTGGGAGGCAAAGCGCAAGACCTACGAGCGTTTCCTGCCGTATATCAACAACAACTTCGACTTCTCGGAGATGCTCAGCGAGATGCTCGGCGAGCTTAATGCCTCGCATACCGGTTGCCGTTATTATCCCAGTGGAGCATCACTATCAACACCATCTCTCGGACTTTTCCTCGACGAAAAGTGGACAGGCGACGGATTGAAGATCAAGGAAGTAATCAAGCGCGGACCCTTTGCCGTGAAGAAGACAGGTGTGAAGGCAGGCGACATAATCGAGAGCATCGACGGAGTGAAGATTGTTGCCGGAGCCGACTATAACGCATTGCTCGACGGCAAGGCAGGCAAGCCGGTGCGCATCGGCATCAAGGGCAAGCGTGATGCCGTCATTATCAAACCCATTTCCCGAGGAGCACTCAACGAGTTGCTATATAAGCGTTGGGTTGACCGCAACCGTGCCTTTGTGGACAGCATCTCAGGCGGACGCATTGCCTATGTGCATGTGAAGGCTATGGACAGCCAGAGTTTCCGCAAGGTGTATGAGGAACTGCTCAGCGAGAGCAACCGCAACCGCGATGCCGTGGTGGTTGACGAGCGTCATAACGGAGGCGGATGGTTGCACGACGACCTCTGCACATTGCTAAGCGGCAAGGAATACCAGCAGTTTGTGCCCCGCGAGAGATACATCGGACGTGACCCGTATAACAAGTGGACAAAGCCATCGTGCGTATTGATATGCGAGGACGACTACAGCAACGGACACGGTTTCCCGTGGGTATATAAGGAGTTGGGCATTGGCAAGCTGATAGGAACTCCCGTTGCCGGCACTATGACCGCCGTATGGTGGGAGACGTTGATGGACCGCTCTCTCATCTTCGGCATTCCGCAGGTAGGATGTCGTGACATGCGCGGTGTATATGGTGAGAACACCACCCTCCATCCCGACATAGAGGTGTATAACACTCCCGAGGACTACATCAACGGATATGACCGCCAGTTGGAAAGGGCAGTGCGCGAGCTGATGAAGTAAGTATATAATTGTAGAATAAATAAGTAAACGCCAGATGTATTCGATAACATCTGGCGTTTATTATTGTGAACCCGATGGGATTCAAACCCATGACCTTCAGAACCGGAATCTGACGCTCTATTCAGCTAAGCTACGGGTCCAATAAAGGGGTTTCCTCATACGCTGAATCTTGCCTTTTCGGCAATTTTTCGGCAAAGGTAACAAAAAAACGTGATATTTGCAAATCTTTTAGCATTTTTTCCGATATTATTGCCAAAAGTTCAGTTATATTCGCACGTAGTAGCCCTGTAAGGGCGACATAGATTAGCACAGGGTGTAAACCCTGTGTATTATGGGTGTTTTCTCCCCCTCCCCCCCTCCCTCCCGCCGTCGGCGG
>JBJEAV010000455.1:0-6011 GCA_051869395.1 Prevotella sp. | reverse complement strand
GCACAAGGTATCGGTAAGCTCAGAGAGAAATTTAATTAAGAGTGAGAATTTAGAAGTTAGAAATTAGAAATGACAAATTATTAATTATGGACAAGATTGAAAGAATAATCGATATGACGGAACATCCTGAGAGATATACAGAGGATGAACTGCGACAGTTGCTCATCGACGACGACGAGGGCAACAGGATATATAAGACAATAACAGAAATCAACGTTGCGTTTAATATGGATAAAGAAGCATCCATGTCCTCTTCTCCAGAATCCACAGGCATGAGCATATTACGAAAAGTAAAAAACAGTTTCATCAATAAGGCTGCTGCTGCAATAATAACTATATGCCTGATTTCCGGCATCACATACGCTGCCGTGGTCCTAATAAAACGCCCCTCCGCCCCCACAATGGTTGAGTCGCCTGCTCCCTCTTCGTCGCCTGTGTCGTCAGCCCCCGTGCTCGGCGTGTCAGCGCCGAGTTCCTCTTCCCCCGTTGTAAAAACCTACGAGAACACCCCTCTCGCCACCATCATCTCCGATATAGCCCGCACCTTCTCAAAGCAGCAGGCATACCGCACCCAGAAGGCTGATTCCCTCCGCCTTTACTTCCGACTTGACACACGTCGCGGATTGGAGAAGAACATCGAGGAGCTTAACACATTTGAGAATATTAACATCGAAATAAAAGGAGACACCCTCGTGGTGGATTAAGTTATGACAATCGTTATTTCTATCATTATCCTATTGTTGTTTATTCCGGCAAAAGGAAATGCCCAGCGCGTATCACGCGATTATCACGACCGCTCGATGTCGAAGGTGCTTATCGACCTCGACCGTGCATCGTCAAGATACCACATCAGTTTTATATATAATGAACTGGAGGATTTTACTGTAACAAAACAGCTCGAAGACCGCCCCGTATTGGATGCAGTACGCGATGTAATCGGATTTTATCCCCTTACAATGAACGTCGGCGACAGCATTATCACTGTGGAATGTATCAACAAAGCCGAACGACGACTCATAGGACAACTGATTGACGAGAATAACAATCCCGTAATCTTTGCCAATATCCAGTTGATGGCTATTGCCGACACGGCTTTCATCACAGGTGGCGTGAGCAACGAGAACGGACAGTTTGTCATCCCGTGCGAAGTGCCTAAGGTAAGGATGAAAATATCGTGCATAGGCTATAAAAACATCGATTCCATCGTGGATATAGCTGATATTGGCACGATAAAGATGCAGGGTGAGCAGTATGCCATAAATGGAGTCCTCGTGAAGGGACACCACCGTGTGGATAAGGTTGACCGCTCAGTCTTTACCTTCTCAGAAGAGCAGAAAAAGAACTCCCGCCAGACTCAGGAGATACTCACAACACTGCCCGGACTGCGCAATGACGCCCTGACAGGTACGTTGAAGACCATGAACGGCAAGTCGCTGAAGATACTCGTAAATGGCGTAGAGGCTACCGACAACGACTTGAAGTCTATCCCAGTGGATAAGATCAAGAATGTGGAATATTACACGATTCCACCGGCACGTTATGCCGATGTGGGTACACTTATCAATATCAAGACCCAGCCCCTTGATGCCGGTTATGCAGCCGGATTTGATGTGATGCAGGCAGCTTGGGTAGCATTCAATAACACCAACCTCTACGTGCGATACAACAAGGGCAACCATCAGATAGCTTTCGACTATGGTATGCAGTATCGCAACAATGCCAATTGCGAGAGTGAGGATTCGTATGTCTTCACCGATGGAACCACGGTTTCTGACTATCTCTACCGTGGTGACTATCATTTCGGATATTGTAATCAGGACTTCAATCTTAAGTATATATATAATAAGGAGGACGACTTCACCTTCCAGGCGAAGTTCTCACCAAACTTATATAACTGGTTCTGGCGTACAGATAACGAGATTGAGGCGCACAACAATCCCCTTTGGCAGGACGGTGGTGGAAAACAGTCGAGGAAAATCCGCAGTTTCGGTCCGTCGCTCGACCTCTACCTCAACAAGAAGCTCAAGGGCAATCAGGAACTCACAATAGACCTCCTTGGCACATATTATAACAATACTCAATCAGACCACAACCAGCAGTGGACCACCGACGATACACCCACCACCGGGGGGCAGGGGGGCTCGCTCCTAATCGACGATAACCAAAGTTCGAAGAACAACAAATACTCGCTCATCGGTGAGGTGGCTTATTCTAAGTCGTGGGGAAAAACCAATCTTTCATTCGGATACAAGGCAACCCTCGCCAAGGCCGACTACAAGATACGCAACATGTTGTCCGACTACAATGAGTATGCTTATACATCTCATAACGATAACCACTATTTTTACGGTGAAATCGGCGGAAATCTCAATAAACTGACATATCGCCTTGGTGTAGGTGGTACGTATGTAAACACTAATAATGATGTGACGGATTACTCTAAGCTCTATTTTACTCCTAAGTTGGTGTTGACTTATCCTATAAAGAATGGACAGCTTCAGCTTTTAGTGCAGTCGTCCCCTGTGCTGCCATCCATCTCACAGCTCAGTAATAGTGCCAAGATATATATACCTGGATTAATAGAGCGTGGCAACCCATATCTGGAATCAGGAAATAGGAATAATGTCCAAATCTGTCTCAACCTCTCACATCCATATTTTGACATTTATTCCCAAGCACTTGCCGACTATGTCTCTAACCCCATCTGCAGCAGTTTCCAATGGGATGAGGTTGATGGCGACCGTTGCATAGTAATGTCGCCGCTCAATGGCAAGTATGAGTTTGTCTATGGAGGATTGTTCTATGGAAGATTAAAGCCGTTCAAATCGGAACTTTTCACCATTGGATTCTCCGTAGGTGCATGGAATGATACATACAAGAGCGACATCACAGGTCGCCAGTCTCATTTCCGTATGCCAATAGACTGGGAGATAGGTTTCCGTAAGGGACGCTTCGGAGCTTCGTGGTATTATAATATAGTGACAAAGAATATCAATGGCCCGTTCCTACATAAAAATGAGAACAACAGCAACCTGTCCGTGTTCTATCAGCACAAGCAGTTGAAGGTGCAGCTCACGAGCATCTTCTTCCTGCGCACTCCTCATTACGAGTCGGAGTCATTGCCCAACGACATCCTCAATTTCCGTCATTGGAATGAGATTCCCGACCAGCGCTCTATGGTGTGTCTCTCCCTCAGTTACAACATCTTCTCCGGCAAACAGAAGAATGTGGAGAAGAAGATCAATAACAGAGACTGGGATAAGGGAACTCTTTAATGAGGAATGAGGAATTAGGAATTTATTTCTGATTTTCTTAAAATGTGGTCAATTTGTCTGAAATGCTTTGTCGTTTGAAGAATTATTGTTAATTTTGCAGCATGAAAAGTATTAAAAGTATATTGACTGTAATAATGATGGGTTTGTGCTCTTCTGCCGTTGCACAGGATTCGCTCGACGTTTCCTTGCAACGTCAGGAGAGCACTGCTCATAATATAGCCCTTGACTTGGGTTATTCCAACGTGGGATTTTTTGGAGATGTAGATACAATACGGGGCTTGCAACTGAACGTTTTCTCAAGTGTGGCACGTAAGGAGATGCGCGGTGTTAGCATCGGCGGACTTATATCGTCAGTGAAGAAGAATGCCTACGGAGTGCAGATGTCAGGCTTTATCAGTGCCGTCAACGGAAATATGCGCGGAGTTCAGCTTTCCGGTATATCCAATATCGCCAAGGGAATGAACGGGGTTCAGATTTCAGGTCTTGGCAATGCCACAACCACTCCTTTCCGTGGCGTTCAGTTCTCAGGTATTACCAATGTTGCTATGGGAGTGAAGCGAGGTATGCAGATTTCCGGTGTGGCGAATATCTGCTCATCTTATATGCGTGGTATTCAGATTAGTGGATATAACTATGCCGATTCGCTGAATGGTTGGCAGATAGGTATCGTAAACTCCTGCTATAGTCATCCCCGTGGTTGGCAAGTCGGTATCATCAACTTCAGCAAGGACACCAAGGTGCATAAGCTTGGACTTGTGAATATCAACCCCCTTACGCGAGTTGACCTTATGACATATATGGGAACATCGTCGAAGCTGAATATGGCAGTTCGGTTCCGCAACCGCAGTACATATAATATTATAGGTGTGGGAACACATTATATGGGTTTCGACGAGGATTTCTCGGGTGCGGTGTTCTATCGCATAGGACAGTATTTCACCCTTGCCCCGAAATGGTCAATAAGTGGCGACGTGGGCTATTTCCACATCGAGACATTCCAGAAGAACTCAAAGGAAGACCCCGAACGTCTCTTTTCCCTTCAGGCCCGACTGAATGTTGACTACCAGTTGACGCGCATCATAGGTGCTTTTGCATCAGTGGGATATGGCAATACGAGATATTACAATCATGCCCGACTCTATCGTCATAGAATGTTGGCTGAATTAGGTTTAACTTATAGACTTGTCAGAAAATGAAGAAATATGTAATCAGCGTATTGGCTCTTTTGCCAATGATGGCTATGGCGGACGTGCCAAATATAGAGGTGTCGGATTCAGTAGCATCTGTTGATGCGGCTGCTGTTGACAGTATGGCGAGTCATTATCTTAAGCAGGTGATTGACGGCGAAAAGAAGTCGGAGACATCCTTTTTTGCTTTTGATGATCCCGAAAGGCTGAAGAAACATCCATGGAAGGCTGCGATTGAGACATTCGGAATAAATGTCTTGGTGCAGAGCTTCGACCGTTTTGTCCTCGATGCAGACTTTGCACAGATATCGTTCAACTCCATCAAGCATAATATAGAAAACGGTTTCGTGTGGGACAACGACCAGTTCTCCACCAACCTCTTTGCCCATCCATATCATGGCGGACTATACTTCAATGCCGCCCGTAGCAACGGTATGAACTTCTGGGAGTCGGTGCCTTATTCCTTCTGCGGTTCGCTGATGTGGGAGACTACCTGCGAGATCGAGCCGCCTGCAATCAACGACCTTATAGCCACAACGATGGGTGGCGTTTGCATAGGTGAGGTCACATATCGTATCTCTGACCTAATCCTTGATGACAGCAAGAGGGGTGGTGCCCGTTTTTGGCGCGAGCTATTGGCAGGTGTTGTTTGTCCAATAAAGGCATTCAACCGTATCATCAGCGGTGATGCGTGGAAGGTGAGACACCAATATTATAAGTATCACGACTACGACCGTATTCCAGTCCTTGTTAATATATCCACGGGTGCCCGTTATCTTGCCGACAACAACTCCTTTGTACGTGGCGAATGGAATCCGTATATCAACGTGGCTCTCGTTTATGGTGACCCGTTCAGTGAGCGTGCCCGCAAGCCCTACGATTATTTCTCTGCGGATGTCACGTTCGGACTTACCGGCAACCAACCGCTTATCAGCGGAGTACATCTGCTTGGTCGCCTGTGTGGAGCACCTATTACCACTGGTGATGGTATGAAGGCAGAGGTGGGCCTGTTCCAACATTTCAACTATTATGACTCACAACCGGTTAAGGACGGAAGCAGTGAGGTGCCGTTCCGTATATCCGAGGCTGCTGCCATTGGTCCCGGAGTTATCTACAGATTCCCTAAGTTGGGTAATATCACAAAGCTCGAACAGCGTATCTTCTTGGATGCCATCCTGCTTGGTGGCAGTCTTACGGATTATTACAACGTGATAGACCGCGACTACAACCTCGGTAGCGGTTACAGTGCCAAAATCAATACGATCATTGAGTTCGGCAAATATGGAACACTTATGTTCAATGCCGATTATTATCGCATATTCACTTGGAAAGGTTATGAGGGCAAGGATCTTGCCACTATCGACCCTCTCTACCTGAACGCTCAAGGCGACAGGGGACATGCCACTTTGTTTGTGCTCAATCCCCATTTGGTATTGGCGGTAAGTGATATGTTGAGTATTGACCTATCAGCATCCTATTATTGGCGTGACACCAACTATAAGTATCACGACAATGTCTTTTCAAGGACGTTTGACTTTAGGATGGGAGT
>JBJEAV010000454.1:4539-6029 GCA_051869395.1 Prevotella sp. | reverse complement strand
ATGGATTGTAGTTTGTTGAATGAATTGAATGAGAATCAACGCGCTGCCGTGGAATACTGCGACGGCGCGCAACTCGTTATTGCCGGTGCCGGCTCGGGAAAAACCCGTGTGCTTACATATAAGATTGCATATCTGATTGCACAAAAAGGGATTAAGCCTTGGAACATACTCGCCCTCACCTTCACCAACAAGGCAGCACGCGAGATGAAACAACGTATTGAAACCATCGTCGGACCCCAGGCGAGATATATACATTCAGGCACTTTCCATTCAGTTTTCGCACACATACTAAGGAAGGAAGCCACACACATCGGATATAACTCCAACTTCACCATCTACGACCAGACAGACTCACGCTCACTTGTAAAGGCCATCATCAAGGAGATGAACCTCGACGACAAGGTGTATAAGCCTGCTGCCGTAGCCGACCGTATCAGTATGGCAAAAAACCACCTCCTCACCGCAGCCAAATACGCCAACTCCCAGAGTGCTGTCACCACCGACATACAGCATAAGATGCCTGCCGTCAAGGATATATACGCAAGATACAGCGAGAGGTGCCGTCAGGCTAATGCCATGGACTTCGACGACTTGCTCATGAACATTCATATCCTCTTCGCCAACAACGAGGACATCCGCCGAAAGTATGCCGAACGCTTTGAGTATGTGCTCGTTGACGAGTATCAGGACACCAACTCCGCACAGCAGGCCATTGTCAACCAACTTACGCGCGACAGACAAATGGTATGCGTTGTGGGCGACGACGCACAGAGCATCTACAGCTTCCGTGGTGCCAACATCGACAACATCCTCGGTTTCCAGCAGACTTACAACAACGCACGTCTGTTCAAGCTCGAACAGAACTATCGCTCCACACAGACGATAGTCAATGCTGCCAACAGTCTCATTCGCCACAACCAACGCCAGATTCCCAAGACCGTCTTCAGCGAAAATGAACAAGGTGAGAAAATCAGACTCACGATGGCATACAGCGATAAGGAGGAAGCGATGATCGTATGCAACGAGATTTCACGGCTGCGACGCATCGAGCGCAGCCCCTACTCCGACTTTGCCATACTCTACCGCACCAACTCCCAGAGCCGCAGCTTCGAGGAATACATGCGCAAGCAAAATATTCCATACAGGATATACGGCGGACTGAGCTTCTACCAGCGCAAGGAGATAAAGGACATCATAGCCTACTTCCGCGTCGTCGCCAATCCCGACGATGAGGAAGCCATAAAGCGCATCATCAACTACCCCGCCCGAGGCATCGGCAACACCACATTGTCCAAAATCGTCGAAACAGCCAACGAGAAAGGCACCAGTATATGGCGCGTTCTCAACAACTCAGAGGCTTGCGGTCTCAGTGTCAGCAAGGCCACTCACACGAAGCTGCACTCATTCTGCTCCCTTATCGACGGATGGATTCAGCGCAGTGCCACCGATGACGCCTATATGCTTGGTCGCGACATTATCCAGGAGAGCGG
>JBJEAV010000454.1:0-4439 GCA_051869395.1 Prevotella sp. | reverse complement strand
CCCTCGCCGATGTGTACCGAGAGTATGCGTGGCATCGAGGAAGAACGCCGTCTGCTATATGTTGCCATCACCAGAGCCGAGAAACATTGCTATATGACTTGTGCGCAAAACAGGTTCAGATACGGACGTATGGAGTTTGATACCCCTTCAAGGTTCATCCGTGACATCGACCCACACTTTATTTCCGTTGAAGGAGGAGACAGTCCAAGAACAACAAGCACACCGCCGAGGAGCGATTTCCGTCCACGGGAGTCTCACTTCTCCCCTATCCCGCAGGAACCAGTCCGCCGTCCTGTCCCCAAACCTACGGCATCCACTCCCGTAGGAAAAGTTTCCCACGTCGGAAATGATTCCCCATTGCAGGCTGGCGAGAAGATAGAGCACACAAGATTCGGTATCGGCGAAGTGATAAAAGTGGAAGGCACCGGCGACAACTGCAAGGCCACGGTTGAGTTCCGCAATGCCGGCACCAAGCAACTACTGCTAAAGTTCGCAAGATACACAAAACTGTAATACAAACAAAAAATTAGAGCGCCTCGTCCTCGGGGCGCTCTAATTTTCTGTATTTTGTCTTCGGAAAATGTTTTTTCTTTCTCAGGTATGCAGCCTTGCGCAGCTCATATTCCTCGCGATGCTTCTCCAGAAAGTTGTCAGCCATAGTCTTATTCCCTGAACTTGTTATACAAGACGCTGATCTTCAATGGCGAAGCCGACACAGGATTACCATTTGCATCCTTACCGTCCCTGCCGAGGAAATTGGTTCCACGCACAAGCTTAGTGCTCTTCAGCCCTATCTCGTTAGTCACGCTGGTGACTGTCGTTGATGAACTGGATGTTGAAGAGTTTGTATTAACCGTCACAGGCAACAACACCACCTTGTTCCAGTCCTCACTTCCTCTTCCGCTCTGCCTAATCTGCCACATTTTGTTGACAAGGTCTGCGATGTTGTTAAACGTGTAAGTGTTCTGACTGCTGCTGTAGGATGCAAGGTATGACATCTTGCTGTCAGGCACGTTTCTCTTCTCGAAGAAAGAATAAATACTGTCCTTGGGCAGCATCAACACACTTGAAGGAGCGGTGAACAAAGCCTCCTCGGTCTCATAATTATACCTTGGAATGATAATCTTCGCACTGCTGATAGTGTCGTTCTCATGCCCTCTCTTAATATCCTCAATAGGCAGCTCCATTTCAGTGAACAACCCCGATGGGCTTTTCAGATAGGTACACGACATGTCAGCAGCAAGCTCTGCCATGCGCTGCTTGTCGTTGCTGATAAAGGTGGTCTGCATGACCTCCTCCGTTCCAGAGAATCTCGCCGACATTGTAGTCAGCGTGTCCCCACTGATAGCCTTGAAATCCGTGAACAGACTGACGAAGATAATCTCTCCCATATTGCCGATGCCATTGGTCTGCTCGAAATAGAATCCGGGGCATACATTATGAATGAAATTGTATGAAGACGTGAAATATTCAGGATGCTTATATAGCATGGTCAGCAGATACGAGCCATAGTTCCTATACTTGTTGCCCCTCATATCAACGTATTCACCCAACTGGTTGAGATCAAATTCCACTGCCTTATATGTGATGGCGCTTGAACTTGTCTCCGATGCAAGACCTTCATACGTAAATGACTTGGCAACCTTGATTTCATTACCGTCCTTACGCAAGTATCCCTTGTCCGTGATGTCATAGTTACTGTAGTAGTTGACACCCTCCTCCAGAGGTTTTGCAAGCTCATGCAGCGTAATCTTCAGTGTATTGAGAGAGTCACCCACATAACTGTTGATGAACATTCCGATCCTGCATCCGTCGGCAATATAGTTTCCGTATTCATCTTTCTCGCATCTGAGGCTGTCCTCCTTGGGTTTGCTGTTAATAAGTCCTACAGCCACCCCCAACTGCGTTGAGAAGCTGCTTGTCACATACGAACCCGTCTCGGTATCCTTTACGTGTCCCACGTAAGGATAAATGTTGGTAGCCAAGACAGAGTCAACCGTCATCGACCTTGTCACTACTCCAAATGTGTCCGGCAGCAATGCGAATTTGTCGGCAGTATGTGTGAGTGTGTCTCCAAGAGTGTCCGTTGTGTCGTCGCATGCTGTCAATCCCATACAAATCAGGGCTGCAACATACATTATCCTAATCTTCATTATATTTCGAGGTATTAATTATTAATTCCAAATTTCTAATTCCTAATTCCTAATTCCTAATTTACGTCACTCTTCCCCACAGATGCCGTCAAAGAACTCCTTGTATGCAGGCTTATAGTCCTCACCAGGGTAATCAAGCACAGGCACACCCTTGTTCTTGGCATATTCCACAAGTTCCTTGTCAACGTTGGAGCCAGCCTCAATCACACCGTCGGAGAAATCGATGGCAATCTTCGATAGCGAATTGAAGTCGAGCACCTCGGGATATACCGAGAGCACTTCGGCATTGGCGTCGCGGAACTCAATATAATGACGCAAGTCTGGACCGAAATCACTGTCGAGATCCTTGTTGAACAGCGAAGTCACCACCTTCACGTTCGAGAATGAAGGCTCGTCGCGGTATGCTGTCTTGATATAAAGCGGAACAATGGAACTCATCCATCCCTGACAATGAATCACATCCGGAATCCATCGAAGCTTCTTCACCGTCTCCAGCACTCCACGCGCAAAGAAGATGGCACGCTCGCCATTATCATCATAGTCAACACCGTTTTCATCCTTGCCCATAAGGCGCTTGGTGAAATAATCGTCGTTGTCTATGAAATAAACCTGGATTCTTGTTTGCGGAATGGATGCTACCTTAATAATCAGAGGGTGGTCAGTTTCATTGATGATGAGATTCATTCCTGACAGGCGAATCACCTCATGAAGTTGTCCACGGCGTTCATTAATATTGCCCCATTTGGGCATGAAAGTACGAATATCCGAACCTTTCTCCTGCAGCAGCTGCGGGAGCTTTTTACCCATTGTGGACAATTCGCTGTCGGAGACATACGGTGAAATCTCCTGATTGATGAATAATATTTTCTTTGCCATATATTTAAGTTTTGACACTGCAAAGATACGCATTTTTTTCCAAAAAACGGCATTTTCTTTTGATTTTTGCTAAAAATAAACTTTTATTTTGTATATTTTTGGTATATTTCTTCCATATTTGCCAAAAATTGTGTTATTTTGCACCCGATTTCAGACATTAAGGCAAGAATACATATATAGAAATGAAAGTATTTAGCAAGATTGCAGAACTTCAAAACGCGCTCTTCGACGCGCGCAAGGAAGGAAAGACGATTGGACTCGTTCCCACCATGGGAGCACTTCATGAGGGCCACGCTTCGCTCGTAAGGCGCAGTGTGGCTGAGAATGGTATCACTGTTGTATCAGTGTTTGTTAACCCAACTCAGTTCAACGACAAGAACGACCTTAAAAATTATCCGCGCACACTGGAGGCGGACTGCCGGCTGCTCGAACAGTGTGGTGCAGACTACGTTCTCGCTCCGTCGGTTGAGGAGATGTACCCCACTCCCGACACAAGACAGTTTGAATACCCGCCTGTATCCACGGTTATGGAAGGAGCTCACCGTCCCGGACACTTCAACGGTGTATGCCAGGTGGTCAGCCGCCTGTTCTATATCGTGCGCCCCGACAGGGCTTACTTCGGCGAGAAGGACTGGCAGCAGATTGCCGTCATCAAGGCTATGGTGAGGCATCTCTCACTTAGCGTCAACATCGTGGAATGTCCTATTGTCAGGGACGCCGACGGACTCGCACGCTCAAGCCGCAACACCCTCCTTGCCCCCGACGAGAGAGCCATTGCCCCAAATATATACAAGTCTCTCAAGGCCAGCACCGAGTATGCCAAGACCCACTCCCTCAAGGAGACCCACGACAAGGTGGTGGCCGACATCAACGCTGTTGACGGTCTTGACGTGGAATATTTCGCCATTGTCGATGGCAACACGCTTGTAGATATCAAGGATTGGGAGGATTCTGACTATGTGGTGGGATGTATCACCGTTTATTGCGGAAAGACACCCATCCGACTTATTGACCATATTAAATATAAGGGATAAAGAGATATGTTGATTGAAGTATTGAAATCGAAGCTGCACTGCGTGACTGTCACTGAGGCCAACCTCAACTATATGGGCAGCATCACGATTGACGAAGACCTTCTGGATGCCGCCGAGATGATTCCCGGACAGAAGGTGCAGATAGTTGACAACAACAACGGTGAAAGATTTGAGACATACATTATTAAAGGTGAAAGAGGCAGCGGCTGCGTATGTCTCAACGGTGCCGCAGCACGCAAGGTGCAGGTCGGTGACGTATGCATCATCATAGCCTACGCACTTATGGACTTTGAGGAGGCAAAGACCTTCCAGCCCAAAGTGGTTTTCCCTGAGAACAACAGAGTTTGAAGGAGATAAAAGGAGATAAGGGGAGATA
>JBJEAV010000453.1:4397-6048 GCA_051869395.1 Prevotella sp. | reverse complement strand
GCCTCTTAGTGTTTTTTTTTGATATATGCAATACGCCTTCGTGGAGACGCTTACGGGGAGAAGGTCGCAAGTGTTTGATTTGGGTTGATTGAGGGGGTGAAAATACCCCTATTTTTTGGGTGTTCACCTTATTTATATATATAGTAACGTACTGATAGATGGTTGGTTAGGGTGTTGGGGCGGGTGTTTTAGGGGTTGAAATTGCGTGCGTGGGGCTATTCGAGGCGTATGAGTCCGATGACGAGAGCCACGGCGTTGACCTGTTCGAGGGGTAGCTGGAAGGGGTCGTAGTCGGGGTTGTCGGATACGAGTGTGATGTGGTTTTGGTCGGATCCGGGTTTTACACGCTTGACGAGTGGTCCCTGGGCGGTGTCGAGGACGTAGGGTTTGTTCCATTGGAAGAAGATGGAGGTCATTGGGACACGTTGGCAAGCCACGATGTCGCCGGAGTTGTATGTGGGCTGCATTGATGTGCCTTTGATTGTCATGAGGAAGTCGGCACCCTTGAATGCTGGCACGACGTATCGCTCACATTCGTATTCGAGTGCAGTACGTTCGTCGGTGAGTGCTCCCGCCATTGCGCTGAACGGGATGAGAGGTATGCCATCGGTGGTGTTTTGGGCGGGTGTGGCAGTAGGTATGGCTGTTTTGTTTTCTTTTATCATACTACCTTTGCCGGTTAGGAGCCAATTCGCCGACAGACCTTCGCATTTTGAGAATATCAACTCAATATCAAAGGACTCTCTCTTAATCCAAGTGCTAAGACCTTGGGGCGTAATGCCCAATAGGTTTGCAAATTGAGCCTTATTTCCATTAGAATAATGCTCGATTAATGCTAATATCATGTCTTTTTTGTTCATATTTCGCAAAATATTTATATTTCAAGAAAAATAATTCTCAAAATGTTTGGTTATTATACTCAAATTGTTTATCTTTGCAGCGAATTTACAATGTTAACCTAATTTGAGTGTCCAGGAATGGTTATGTTGAGCACTCGGTTTTGTTACGTTGCATTTGCCTGTTGTCAGTGTTTACACTGTCAACTTGGGCGCAAAAATACGAAAAAAAAGTGAGAAAAAAGAATAATAACGAAAAAAAGTGGTAAAAAATGACACAGAAGGAATTTGAGATTCGTACTGGGCTGACGGTGTCGGCCGACGAGTATGCTGGAATTGAGGCTGTATATATGGCAGCCGGTGAGATGGACAAGGACGTGTTCTGCGCCGAGTGGAAGAAGATAGGCGGTTCGCGTTTGGTGATGGAGCTGTTTGGCGAGGTGATGCGCCAGCGCAGCGAGATTGAGCGCCTGAAGGGCGATGAGCAGGAGAGCAGGAAACTGCTTGGCGAGGCTGCGGAGTATCTGATTGAGAAGTCGAGCGAGCGTGATGACAATGGGATGCGCCGACAGGCATGCCGTCTGATAGGCGAGCGTGAGGTTGTGATGTACAAGTTGAATTACGACCAGATGTTGTGTGATGAAGACATTGTATGGATTAGAGAACAATTAAGCTAAGGAGGAAAGCAGTATGGAAAAGAGGATATTTGTTGATATGGAAGGCATGGAGAAGCTGAGGAAGGTGTTTGGCGTGAGTCGCCAGAGCATCTGGAAGGCGTTGACGTATCAGACCCAGAGTGCGTTGTCGGACAAGAT
>JBJEAV010000453.1:0-4297 GCA_051869395.1 Prevotella sp. | reverse complement strand
AGAGAGATGGAGTATTACGGCAAGATATTGTGCATATCGGCTGTTGACCTGACGCATGACGACCGTCCGGTGTTGGTGAACGGCGAGGCGGACTGGAGCGGCAGCCGTGTGCTGAAGGGCGTTCATCCGTCGATGTTGCCGAGCGCGACTCTTGCCCCGATAATGAGCATGTCGAACTACAAGCAGATGAAGAAGCGAGGCCAGTTGAATGTTGTGCGAGCCGGCAAGGGCTTGGGCAACTATGCGTTGGTGGAGGTGGCGACGCTGCCCCAACGATTTCGCGATGCGATAAAGGAGAAGTACGGCGAGTTGGAGGTGAACGTGCTTAGGGAGTGGTTCGGCCAGCACTACAGGTTGGACGCGAAGGCCCGTGAGTGGTATAGCAAGTACAGGTTTGAGGACGGCGGTGTGCTGCCGTCAGAGAAGGTGAACGAATATACGGTGAACGCGAGTGTTCTGGAGGCGATAACGGCAGTTGTGGGCGACACGAACGTGATGAGGAGGGCGATGCACGGCACTACAGTGAACTGGACGGAGATAGTGAGCCTGATAAGCTACTACAAGGCAGAGACGGGCCACACGCTGCCGATGAGTGCGCACCGGTTCAGGGACACGCTGAAGGAGTTCAAGGAGAAGGGCTACGAGACGCTGATCTCGAAGAAGTTCAGGAACCAGAACACGAGGAAGGTGAGCTATAAGACCGAGCGTCTGATATTGAGTTTGGACAGTTTGCCAGAGCGTCCGTACAACACGACTGTGGCAGAGATGTACAACATGTTCGTGAGGGGCGAGTTGGTAGTGGCAGACCCTGAGACGGGAGAGATGTTCTCGCCTGAGGACTATGTGGATAAGAAGGGTAATCCACTTGTGCTGAGCGAGGCGACGATAGCGAACTACTTGAACACTCCGAAGAACAAGGCGTTGAGGGCGAAGCTGCACGACACTCAGTGGGACTTCAACAACGAGTACCGCCCCTATCACCTGAGGGCGCATGCCGTGTGGGCATTAAGCAAGGTGTCGCTTGACGACCGTGACCTTCCGAGGCCGATGCCTAACGGCAACAGGGTGAAGGCATACTATGCTTACGACGTGGTGAGCGGCTGCGTGGTGGGGAAGGCCTACAGCAGGCTGAAGACCAGAGACTTGTTCATAGACTGCATGAGGGACATGTTCAGGACCTTGGACAGACACGGAATGAACACCCCGATGGAGTTGGAGGTGGAGCACCATCTGGTGGAGTCGTACAGCGAGGGTCTGATGAAGGCAGGAGTAGTCTTCCCGATGGTTAGATGGTGTAATCCTGGCAATTCGAGGGAGAAGCGCGCGGAGCATTTCAACAGGGCTAAGAAGTACGGTACGGAGAAGCAACTGCAGGTTGGAATCGGGCGTTGGTGGTCGAAGCTGGAGGCGAACCGCCCGAAGGTTGAGAAGGTGTATGACGAGAAGAACGACACCTACAAGGAGAAGAGCTACGACTATGAGGAGCTTGTTGCCGATGACCTGCGGAGCATCGAGGTGTATAACCATGAGCTGCACCCTAACCAGAAGATGTACCCCGGCATGACGAGGTGGGACGTGCTTGTGGCGAAGCAGAACCCCGATTTGAGACCTTGGGACAGGAGCTACCTGCTGAGGTATATCGGTGAGAAGACGAGCACGACGATTAGGCAGAACATGTATTGCACGGTGAACTATGAGCAGTGGAGTCTTCCGAGTCCGGAGGTGATCGAGCGTCTTGAGCCGAGGAACATGAAGGTGGACGCCTACTGGCTGCCTGACGGCGAGGGCAAGGTGACTGAGGTATATCTTTGGCAGGGGGACGAGTTTATATGCGTGTGCAAGGCTGTGGCGAGGTATAATGAGGCTACAGGGGAGCAAACGGAGGCGGACAAGGCGGCTTACTTGGAGCAGTCGAAGTATGTGGCTAAGTTTGACAAGATGATGAAGGAGGGAAAGATTGAGAAGGTGGTTGTGATGAAGAAGGAAGAAATGGAGGAGATAGAGGCTATTGAGGCTGAGGGGGCTGGACTTGCGCCTGACAGCGCAAGCACGGGGGCTGGGGATGAGGCAGGCAGCGAAACTGCCTGGAACGGTGGCTTGGCTGCGCATGAGAGCGGGCGAGACGGATGCTTACCCAGTGGGATGATGTTTGGAGATGGCGATGAGGAGGAGGATTTTTCGGAGTACTTGGACGCGGGACGCTATTCGGAGGCGGGCGTGGCGAGTGTCTGAGGAATTAAGGATTAAGAATTATTTTAATAACGTTTTAATGGTATTTTAATATGGAAATTACGAAAGAGATTAAGGAGAGGATAGTGGCGGCGATTGCGTCGGACAGGGAGAACTATCCGAGTGACAACAAGCATGCGGTTGCCTTGGGCATATCGGCATCGGTGTATAACGCCATAAAGAAGGGGGCTTGGGAGCGTCAGGTGAGCGATGCGGGCTGGGTTGGCATGGCGCGCAGGCTTGGCGTGGAGCTGAGGAAGGAGATGGAATGGAGGGCGGCTAAGACCCCGACGTACAACTTCATCAGCGCACAGTTACAGATGTGTCAGGAGAGTGGCGTGAGCGCGATACTGTGCGACATACCTAATATTGGGAAGACGTTTACGGCGAAGGCTTACGTTAAGGGGCATAAGAATGCCATATACGTGGACTGCAGTCAGGTGAAGACGAAGCGTAAGATGGTGAGGAAGATAGCGAAGGAGTTTGGCGTGACGAGCATGGGTAGCTACTATGACGTGTATGAGGACTTGGTGGCTTACATGAAGACGTTAGATATGCCTTTGGTGGTGTTGGACGAGGCTGGCGACTTGCAGTATGAGGCGTTTTTGGAGCTGAAGGCGCTGTGGAACGCTACGGAGAGGTGCTGCGGCTGGTATATGATGGGAGCCGACGGTCTGAAGGCGAAGATAGACAGGAACGTCGAGGGGATGAAGGTTGGCTATGCGGAGATGCTGAGCAGATTTGGAGGAGGATTCAGCCGGGTTACGCCTGAGGACGGGAAGGAACGGGTGAAGTTCCTTAAGGCACAGGCTGCGATTGTGGCTAAGGTGAACGCTCCTGAGGGGAGTGACGTGATGAAGATAGTGAACGGCAGCGGCGGCGGGCTGAGGAGGGTTTATACGGAGATTGAGAAGATCAGGAGAGCGGGAGGTGATTCTCTTGCGCCTGACAGCGCAAGCACGGGAGCTGAGGACGGTGGCCCTGCAGCAAAACTGCAGGGAACGGTGGCTTATGGAAATTGAGGGGAGGAGGATTATGGCAGAGAAGATTAAGAGGGCTTATAGTCCTATTGAGGTGCTTCAGATGAAGAGGAGGGTGCTGGATTTTACGGGGGCTTGGGAGGCGAGCATGGGTAAGCCGGCGGCAAGCGGGACTTGGATTATCTGGGGGAACAGCGGCAATGGGAAGTCGAGCTTTGTGATGCAGTTGGCTAAGTTCCTTTGCCAGTTTGACAAGGTTATTTATGACAGTCTGGAGGAGAGTACGGGACTGAGCGTGCAGAAGTCGCTGCAGCGGCACGGGATGATTGAGGTGAGCAGGAGGTTTCAGATATTGGACAGGGAGTCGATGGATGACCTCAGTGAGAGGCTTAAGCGTAAGAAGAGCGCGGGGATTGTGATTGTGGATTCGTTCCAGTATAGCGGTTTGAACTATGCGGGGTATAAGAAGCTGAAGGAGGCTCATCCGGGGAAGCTGTTCATATTCATCAGCCATGCGGAAGGGACGAGACCTGAAGGGAGGGCTGCAAAGAAGGTGGAGTATGACGCTGACGTGAAGATATATGTCGAGGGGTTTAAGGCTACTTGTAAGAGCAGGTTTATGGATGTTCCCGGGGTGCCGTTTGTGATATGGGACGAGGGGGCGAAGAAGTATGCTCTGAGGGAATGAGAGGGGATTGGCCCCGCAGCAAAACTGCGGGGAACGGTGGCTTGGGGACTTGCCGCTGACACGGCAAGCACGGGGGCTGATGGTGATGAACCCCGCAGCAAAACTGCGGGGAACGGTGGCTTTAAAGATTGATTTTAAAAATTATTTGAGATGGACAAGTACCAGATATTGATAAAGAACATGAGTCTTTCGCTTGTGGTGGAGGACTGGATGGAGAAGGCTGAGTGCGACATTAAGCTTCGCAAGGCGAAGACTAAGGGTTGCAGGGTTGTGGAACTGACGGACCCGGTGTATGCCGCGAGGATGATCAAGTGGCTGAGGGTTGCTGAGAAGGTGAACATTGTTAAGTGAAGAGGGATGAATGAAGAGTGAAGAATGAAGCATTAATAAATAATAATTA
>JBJEAV010000452.1:0-6048 GCA_051869395.1 Prevotella sp. | reverse complement strand
CGTCTCCGTCCTCATAGAAGTGGAGATGCAGTCCGAAGGGGTTGTCGGGAGAGCAACCTATGCAGTTGTAACCCGACATTCCTTCCCAAGGGTTTATTATTCTTTTCATTATGATGATTGTATAAAAATGTCTATTTCTTCACACTCATCTCGATGACGGCCTTGTCGTTGTCGTCGGTGAGGATGAGCGAGCCGGACTTTGTGAAGCGGTATTTCTTCACTCTTGAGAGAGCTTCCAAAATCTTGGTCTCGGTTGACATGTCGGGACACATCATCCGTGTCATTCCCATTTGGCTGAGGTCGATGGTGCCCTTCTTGGCATCGCCCTCTGCCTTGAAACCTCCTGTGAGACTGTTGCAGCCGGCATTGCCATACACGCGGCTTTTCTCTACGTCAAGACCGATGAAAGGAGTCTTCTCGCCCTTGTTGTCGAGAGCCTGTCCGTCAATCTTGTCTATGTTCCACTCGTGTGTCATTGCGTCTTTCATTGTAGTCTTCTGGCATGCGCATCCTGTGAGGACAGCCGCCACTGCTGTTGCGATAAATAACTTTTTCATATCTTCTACGTATTAAATTATTAATTCGGCTGCAAAGTTACTACGAAAAAGGCAAATATGGAAATGTTTTAATATATTTTATTTATTAAGTGATTATTTCGTCTTATTATGGTGGAAAATCGTCCATTTTGTATTATGTTTCCCTATTTTTGTACGTGTTTATACTGACAAATGCTTTTTTTTTATTATCTTTGCCGCATATTTTCCTAAAATGCTATTCAAATGAAAAAAATTTGTCTTGTATTATCACTTATGTTGATGCTGTTGAATGTCGATGCAAAGCCCACAGACCCGCAGCGTAAGACCGGTTGCCTGAAAGTATCTGCAAACGGTCGTTTTCTGCAATACAACGATGGAACCCCGTTCTTTTGGTTGGGCGACACTGGTTGGTTGTTGCCTGAAAGGCTTAATCGCGACGAGGCTGCCTATTATCTACGCCGTTGCGCAGAGGCGGGCTACAATGTCGTGCAGGTGCAGACCGTGAACGGTGTGCCTGCCTTTAACATTTATGGCAAGATGTCTATGCCAAAGGGGTTCGACTTCTCTGTGATTGACACTGAAGAAGGTTACGGCTACTGGCAACACATGGACTATATCGTTGACCTGGCGGAAAAGAACGGTATATATATAGGTATGGTATGCGTATGGGGCGGTGTGGTAAAGGCCGGTATGGTAGATGTGGACCAGGCAAAACTCTACGGAAAGTTTCTCGCTGAGCGATACAAGAACCGCAAAAACATAATTTGGATTATAGGAGGTGACATACAGGGAAACATCAAGACTGAGGTGTGGGATGCTCTTGCCACTACAATCAAGAGCATCGACAAGAATCACTTGATGACCTTTCATCCCCGTGGACGTACCACCTCAGCACGATGGTTCAACAACCGCGAATGGTTAGACTTCAATATGTTCCAAAGCGGACACCGCCGTTATGGACAACGAATGGGCAACAAGGATTATCCTATTCCCGACAATACAGAAGAGGACAACTGGATGTATGTTGATTCGGCATGGAAATATAAGCCAATAAAGCCAGTAATCGACGGCGAACCAAGCTATGAGGATATCCCCCAGGGACTGCACGATGCCGATGAACCGCGATGGACGGCACGCGATGTGCGAAGATATGCCTATTGGTCGGTCTTTGCCG
Organism: Prevotella sp.; assembly: GCA_051869395.1. Classification (GTDB taxonomy): domain Bacteria; phylum Bacteroidota; class Bacteroidia; order Bacteroidales; family Bacteroidaceae; genus Prevotella. The sequence goes on along the minus strand of JBJEAV010000452.1, from coordinate 4,338 downwards.
GCTCATTCGGACATACCTACGGTCACAATGCCATCATGCAATTTGCCAAGCCGGGAGTTGCAGGAGCATATTTCGCAGACGGAGCGGCAAAGCCATGGTACAAGGCTCTTGATGACCCCGGGTTCAACCAGATGAAACACCTGAAGCGACTGATACTTGCAATGCCCTATTTTGAGCGAGTGCCCGACCAGTCTGTAATTGAAGACAACAGTGAACGTTATGACCGGCTCTTGGCAACAAGAGGCGACGATTACCTGCTTGTATATAACCACACGGGAAGGTATATGCGCGTGAGGTTAGACAAAATCAGCGGTAAAAGGAAAAACGTGTGGTGGATGGATGCCGCCACGGGAGAACTGACATTCATTGGCTGTTTTGAGAGTAAGACACGCACCTTCTCACCTGCCGCTGCATCCGAAACTGACGGAGTGCTGATAGCCATTGATTCCGAACGTAGTTATCTTGATAAATTATATTCTGAAAACATAACTCGTGAAATCGACCGAAACGAATGAAGCGATATAAAACAAACTACCGACAACTACTCTCAATTGTCATTATGCTCTTCACCATGATGACTGCCACACAAGCGGCTGTAAAAGGCAAGCCCACGATAAGTGTTGATAACCTAAGTGTGGAACATCTCGACAATCCTGTGGCCATCGACACCCGTACGCCACGGTTTTCGTGGATGACACATTCCTCGCGCAAGAATGTTCGACAACTGTCCTACCATATACTTGTGGCAAGCAGTCTAAGGAAACTCAATGAGTCAGAGGGTGACTTATGGGACTCTGGCGAAGTGTCTTCGTCCGAACAGTTGTGGATAAAGTATGAAGGCAAGCCGTTGCGCGACAACCAAAAGGCGTATTGGAAAGTGCGTGTAGTTGCCTCCGATGGCTCTGCGACGTGGAGCGAACCCGCCTCGTTTGGTATAGGTCTGCTCAGTGAGACGCGTTGGGGAGGCAGGTGGATAGGACTGGAAAGACTTATTGAAGGAGAGGAGCGCGGAACCCATACCCGCTTGTCTGCCCGCTATTTCCGGCGGGAGTTCACATTGCAGCAAAAAAACATAAAACGAGCCACGGCGTACGTAGCCGGACTGGGACTTTACCGCCTCTTTGTCAACGGAAAAGAAGTGGGGGGCAACGAGGTGCTGAAGCCAGTGCCTTCCGACTACCGCAAGACTATCTACTATAATGCCTACGACGTTACTTCAATGCTTGACACCATCACGGCGGTTGGAGTGGCGGTGGGCAATGGACGCTATTTCCCCATGCGGCAAAACAAACCTTATAAAACACCAGTATTCGGTTTGCCAAAGTGCCGTCTGAACATCTTTGTGGAGTATGCCGACGGCAGCACGCAGAAGTTGGTGACTGATGAAAAATGGAAAGTTACGGCAAATGGACCTGTGCGCTCCAACAATGAATATGACGGGGAGGAATATGACGCACGCAAGGAACTGGGAAGTTGGACATTGCCACATTACGATGATTCCAACTGGCAGAATGCTGAACGCGCAGCCATCCCTGACGGTGTGCTTATGCCCCAGATGACTCCTAACATGACTGCGGAGAAGGTGGCAAACGGCAAATTGGTGCAAGGGGCAGCCAGCCGCATAGTCGATTTCGGCCAGAATATGGCGGGGTGGATTGGTGTGCAACCTTGTGGCAAGGCAGGAGACACCATACGCATTCGCTATGCCGAAAGGCTGTCAGAGGACGGTAGTCTCTATACGGCAAATCTCCGTGACGCCCGTTCGGAAGACGTCTATGTTTGCAACGGACGTGAACAGGGCAGTTGGACTCCCTCGTTTGTATATCATGGTTTCAGATATGTTGAAATAACAGGTCCGGTAAAATACGAACCATCGGCAATCGTGGCATACGCAGTTGGAGACAAGATGCACAGGGCTGGATATTTCGCCTGTTCAGACACATTGCTCAACCGGTTGATGGAGAATGCCTATTGGGGCATCCGCAGTAATTACAAGGGAATGCCCGTTGACTGCCCGCAGCGCAATGAGCGACAGCCTTGGTTGGGCGACCGCACGGCAGGAGCCTTGGGCGAGAGTTTTGTCTTCGACAACGAAAGACTGTATGCCAAGTGGATGCGTGACATTTGCGATGCCCAGAGGTCGGACGGAAACATACCCGATGTGGCTCCCGCTTTCTGGAACTATTATTCCGACGACGTGACATGGCCCGCAGCCTTGCCGTTCATTTGCGATATGCTGTATCGTCAATATGGAGACACCGCTCCCATCCGCAACTCGTATGACTATATCCGCAAGTGGGTCAATCACATCACTGATGAATATATGCGCGACGGTATCGTCACGCGCGACAAATACGGAGACTGGTGTATGCCGCCGGAGTCGCTGAAACTTATCCATAGCAAAGACCCGCAACGGCAGACCGACGGCAGTCTGATTTCCACAGCTTATATGATACGGGTGATGCAGCTGATGGAGCAGTTCGCCAATATTGCTGACAAGGCTGAAGAAGCAGCATCATGGCGCAACCGTCACGAGGAGATGAAACGTTGTTTCAACCGGCGTTTCCTCACCGTTCGACGCGGCACGTCGCCAGCTCCGGGTCATGTGCTCTATCCCGACAGTGTGTTCTATGGCAACAACACAGCCACGGCCAACATTCTTCCCCTGGCGTTCGGACTGGTGCCCGACAGTGTGCGTGAGGAAGTGGTGAAGAATCTCGTGACTAACATAATAACGGGAAATAAAGGTCACTTGTCGAGTGGTGTCATAGGCACATCTTGGTTGCTCAACACTTTAAGCGACAATGGCTTTGCCGACGTGGCATGGCTGATAGCCACACAGCGCACCTATCCCTCGTGGGGATATATGGCAGAACAGGGAGCCACCACCATTTGGGAATTGTGGAATGGCGACAAGGCAAGTGCGGAGATGAACAGTGGCAATCATGTGATGCTGCTTGGCGACTTGGTGACATGGGCATATTCCCGTCTTGCGGGAATATATCCCCCTACGCCAACTTGCGAAAAAACGAAATGTCCCGACACCGCCTCCCCCTCCCACTTCATCCTGAAACCTCAATGGGACATCCCCGACTGTGAATGGGTGAAAGCCTCGTGGGAATCCCCCTACGGCACAGTGGGAAGCAGTTGGAAGAAAACCCTACAACAGTATGAGTGGGAGGTGGAACTGCCATGCAACACCACTGCGACAGCGTACCTGCCCGACGGGACGACACGTGAACTCGGCTCGGGAGTCCATCAGTTGAAGGGCAATATCCCCACATGCTCTCCAATGGTGGTGAAAGACGAATTTCTCTACACTCACACATCTTTCCCGCAATGCCATGCCTCCACAATAGTAGAGACACGAAAGGGCGACCTTGTGGCTGCCTATTTCGGCGGTCTTTATGAGCGTCATCCTGAGGTGTGTATCTACGTGAGCCGCAAGCCTAAGGGAAAAACCGAATGGGAGGCTCCACGCATGGCAGCCGACGGAGTGTTTGTCGCAGGCACTCCCGATGCCGACTTTGCCGGCATTGACAGCACGAGCAACCGCAAGGCATGTTGGAATCCTGTGTTGTGCGAGATGCCCAACGGTGAACTGTGGCTTTTCTTCAAGATTGGCAAGAGCGTACAGGACTGGACTGGCTGGGTGACAAAGTCGCGCGACGGCGGCAAGACATGGGGTAAGAAGGAACATCTGCCCAAGGGTTTCCTTGGGCCTGTGAAGAACAAGCCCGAGTGGATTGACGGTCGTCTGTTGTGTGCATCCAGTACCGAGAATAAGGGTTGGCGACTGCATTTCGAGATATACAATCCTAAAACGAAAGAATGGAAATATGTAGGACCCATAGAAGCCGAAGGTGCACCGCCGACTGCTACACCCGACAAGATGAAACCGATAGAATGTATTCAGCCTTCGATACTACGCCTTGCCGACGGGCGGTTACAGGTGTTGATGCGCACGAGAAACGGCAAACTCGCCACCTCGTTCAGCAGTGACAGGGGGGAGACTTGGAGCAAGGTCACGCTCACCGACGTTCCCAACAACCAGTCGGGCACTGATGCCGTCACCTTACAAGACGGCCGCCATGTGCTGATATATAATAATTTCTCCACACTGCCAGGAACCCCAAAAGGTCCTCGTACCCCATTGAGCATAGCCATCAGTGACGATGGTACACATTGGTGTCATCTGCTGACTCTCGAAGACAGCCCCGTCAGTCAGTATTCCTATCCCGCAATAATCCAAGGCCGCGACGGTTCGCTGCATATGGTCTATACATGGCGCAGACAGAGAGTGGCGTATAAGAAGATTGAAATATTGAAAGATTGAAA
>JBJEAV010000451.1:15412-26893 GCA_051869395.1 Prevotella sp. | reverse complement strand
TACATCTACATGTACATACATACTACTCCATACTCGACGGACAGTCGAGCATTTCGAAGCTCGTTGACAAGGCCATTGACAACGGAATGAAGGGCATGGCCATCACCGACCACGGCGACATGTTCGGCATTAAGGAGTTCTTCGACTACTGCAATGGTATTAACGGAAAAAGGGCGAAGGAGGGACTTGAGCCTTTCAAGCCGATTTTCGGATGCGAGATGTATGTGGCGCGCCACCGCAAAGAGGATAAGGTGAGCGAAAACGGCGACCGCAGCGGTTACCACCTCATTGTGCTCGCCAAGAACTATAATGGATACAAGAACCTGATAAAGTTGGTGTCCAACTCGTGGGTGGATGGTTTCTACGGCCGTCCGCGAACTGACCGTGCCGACCTTGAGCGCTATCACGAGGATCTCATCGTATGCTCCGCCTGCATCGGTGGCGAGGTGCCGAAGAAGATACTGAAAGACGACATCGAGGGAGCGCGCGAGGCGGTGGAATGGTATCACAACCTCTTTGGAGATGACTACTACCTTGAAATACAGCGTCACGAGGTGAAAGACCCGAGCATCAGGGCCAACCGCGAGACATACCCCCTACAGCAGAGGGCAAACAGGGTGATACTGGAGTTAGCGAAGGAATACGGCATAAAGGTGGTTTGCACCAACGACGCACACTTCGTCAACCAGGAGAACGCCGAGGCTCACGACCACCTGCTCTGCCTATCCACGGGAAAAGACCTCGACGACCCCACACGTATGCTATACACCAAGCAGGAATGGTTTAAGACGAGGGAGGAGATGAACGACATCTTCTCTGATGTTCCTGAGTCTCTGAGCAATACATTGGAGATTCTCGACAAGGTGGAGACATACGACATTGAGCATGCACCCATCATGCCTTTCTTCCCCATCCCCGAGGAGTTCGGCACGGAGGAGGAGTGGAGGCAAAAGTTCACACCGGAGCAACTGTTCGAGGAGTTCACTACCGACGAGAACGGCAAGAACCCCATGCCACGGGAAGAGGGCGAGAAGAAAATCAAGAAATTGGGCGGAATAGACAAGCTATACCGCATAAAATTCGAGGCTGACTACCTCTCGAAACTGGCATACGAGGGAGCGGAGAAGCTCTACCCTACCCCACTGACCGACGAGGTGAGGGAGCGAATCAACTTCGAGCTGCACATCATGAAGACCATGGGTTTCCCCGGATACTTCCTCATAGTGCAGGACTTCATCAACTCGGCACAACAGGAATTAGGAGTGATGGTGGGTCCGGGACGTGGCTCGGCAGCAGGTTCGGTGGTGGCATACTGCCTGGGCATCACCAAGATAGACCCCATCAAGTATGACCTCCTGTTTGAGCGTTTCCTCAATCCCGACCGTATATCACTGCCAGATATCGACACCGACTTCGACGACGACGGACGCGGCAAGGTGCTGGAATGGGTGGAGGAGAAATACGGACATGAGAACTGCGCACACATTATTACATATGGTACGATGGCGACCAAAAACTCCATCAAGGACGTGGCGCGAGTGGAGAAACTGCCGCTCGACAAGGCCAACGCCCTGTGCAAGCTCATACCCGACAAGCTGCCCGACGGACTGAAGATGAACTTGGGCAACGCCATCAAGTGCATACCCGAACTGAGGGAGGCGGAGGCAAGCCAAGACCCCAAGCTGCGCAACACGATGGAGTATGCCAAGATGCTGGAGGGAACAGTAAGAGGTACGGGCATACACGCCTGCGGATTCATCATCTGCCGCGACCCTATCAGCGACTGGGTGCCGGTGTCGGTGGCAGAGGACAAGGCAGACCCCGGACACAAGCTGCGCTGTACGCAGTATGACGGACACGTGATTGAATCGACAGGTCTTATCAAGATGGACTTCTTGGGTCTTAAGACCCTTTCGATCCTCAAGGAAGCTGTGGAGAATATCCGCATCACCACGGGCAAGGTGATCGACCTCGACACTATCCCCATTGATGATGCCGACACCTACCGCCTGTATGCCGAGGGACGCACCATAGGCACATTCCAGTTTGAGTCGCCCGGTATGCAGAAATACCTGCGCGAACTGCAACCTACTGTGTTTGAGGACATCATCGCCATGAACGCCCTCTACCGACCGGGACCTATGGACTATATCCCCTCGTTCATCGCCCGCAAGAACGGCCGCGAGGAAATCAAGTATGACATCCCGTGCATGGAGAAATACCTGAAGGACACCTACGGCATCACGGTGTATCAGGAGCAGGTGATGCTCCTGTCAAGACAATTGGCAGACTTCACCCGAGGCGAGAGCGACGCACTGCGCAAGGCGATGGGTAAGAAGAAGAAGGCCATCGTAGATGCCATGAAACCGAAATTCATCGAGGGCGGAAAGAAAAACGGACACGACCCCGCAGTGCTCGAAAAGATATGGGGCGACTGGGAGAAGTTTGCGTCATACGCCTTCAACAAGAGTCACGCCACATGCTACTCGTGGGTGGCATATCAGACGGCATACCTGAAAGCGCATCACCCAGCCGAATATATGGCTGCCGTGATGAGCCGTAACCTTGACAACATCACTGAAATCACCAAACTGATGGACGAATGTCGTGCTATGGGCATTCCCACCCTTGGTCCTGACGTCAACGAGAGTTGGCAGAAGTTCTCAGCCAACCACCACGGTGAGATTCGATTTGGCATATCAGCCATCAAGGGTGTGGGCGGTGCCGCAGGAGATGTCATTATCGGGGAAAGGGAGAAGAACGGCCCTTATAAGAACATCTTCGACTTCATACAGCGCGTGAGCCTGTCGGCATGTAACCGCAAGTGTGTGGAGTCACTTGTGCTCAGCGGTGCATTCGACAGCTTCGGCACATTAAAGCGTGAGGACTTCTTCGCCAAAAACGCCAAGGGCGAGACATTCATTGAGACACTCGTGAGATACGGACAGCTCTACCAAAACGAGATGGCTCAGGCAAGAAACTCACTCTTCGGCGGTGACAATGCCGTGGAAATAGCCACGCCACCCATCATCAAAGGAGAGCAATGGAGCGACATCGAACGCCTCAACCGCGAGCGCGAACTGGTGGGCATCTATCTTTCGGCGCATCCACTGGATGAATACCGCATAGTGCTGGATAACCTATGCAACACCAACTGTACGGAACTGTCTGACATATCGTCGCTCAGCGACCGTGAGGACGTTATCATAGGAGGTATCGTGACGGGTATCAAGCAGAAATACACCAAGACGGGAAAGCCTTGCGGATTTGTCACCATAGAGGATTATGAAGGTCCCGGAGAGCTGGCTTTCTTCGGTGAGGATTGGGGTAGATGGAACGGCATGCTGCTCGAAGGCTCATCCGTGTATATCACGGCAAAGTGTATGCCAAGGTTCCGCGACAGCACCCTCTACGACCTTAAGGTGCAGAATATAGAATACCTGCAGACGGTGAAGGAACGTTCTATCGACCGCATCACCATCACCATCAGCACCGAAGATATAAACACACAGGTGGTGGAAGAGCTGAACCAGCTCATCAACGAGCATCCGGGAAAGACCAAACTGTTTTTCCAGCTGCACGACCGCAAGGGCGGAAACCATGTCCTTCTGCGTAGCCGTACCAAGGAGATAGACGTGCGCCACGACCTCATCAGCTATATAGAGAATCACGAATCAATAGATTACAAAATCAATTAATATATAATTAATATAAGAAAAAAAAATTATGGAAGTAAAAGTTACAAATGAAAATTACGAGAGCTTGAAGAATGGCAGCCAGCCATTGGTTATTGACTTTTGGGCAACTTGGTGTGGTCCTTGCCGCATGGTAGCACCTATCGTTGAGGAACTCGCCAACGAATATGAGGGCAAGGTAACAATTGGAAAATGCGATGTTGAGGAAGCTGACGAGATAGCAGCCGAATTCGGCATCCGCAATATCCCGACCATCGTGTTCATGAAGGACGGCAAGGTTCAGGACAAGATTGTTGGCGCTGCCTCAAAGAGCAAGATTGAGGAGAAAATCAAGGCACTGCTTTAATATCAATGTCTCATAAACAACAGACAGCCGTAAGCAGAATTATCTGTTACGGCTGTCTGTTTTGTATTCTTATTAACTTAAGAAATGACGGGAGTAAACGATATTAATCGGGAACCGTCAGGAGTTTCCTCGATATGCACCTTGACGGTATCTTCGGGCAACACTTCCTCGCATAGCTCCGGCCACTCGATGAAACAGAGGGCACCACTGTAAAAGTAATCCTCGAAACCCATATCGTAAACCTCTTCTATCTTTTTGACACGATAGAAGTCGAAATGATATATCAACTCACCTGATCTTTCTGAACGATACTCATTAACAATGGCAAAAGTGGGCGATGTGATTACATCTTCCACGCCAAGTTCTTCACATACCGCCTTGATAAAGGTGGTCTTGCCTGCACCCATCTTGCCATAAAATGCAAACACTGTGCTCTCACCAATGTTGGCGACAAACTGCTGAGCCGCCTCACGAATATTCTCAATATTATCAATCCGTATTTCCATAATTCCTAATTCTTCATTCTTCATTATTCATTTAAAAGTCACCTCCTTCGCTTCATTGTGATAAGCGGAATAACCATCTCCTCGAGCGAAATGCCTCCGTGTTGGAAGGTGTTCTTGTAATATGAGACATAGTAGTTGTAATTGTTGGGATAAGCAAAAAAGCTGTCACCTGTGGCAAAGACATAACTTGTACTGACATTTGGCGAAGGCAGATGAGCCTTACGCGGTTCTTTAATGACAAAGAGGTCCTTGCTGTCGTATGCCAAATTCTTACCGAGCTTATATCTCAGATTGGTATTGGTGTTGCGGTCGCCGATAATCTTCACGGGTTTGTTTGAACGGACCGAGCCATGATCTGTAGTCACTATAACCCGATAGTCACTTTGTGCAAGGAGTTTGAAAAGCTCAGAAATGGCTGAATGTTGGAACCAACTGAGTGTAATGCTACGGTAAGCAGACTCTGTATTGGCAAGCTCGCGCACCATCTTCGACTCAGTGCGGGCGTGGCTGAGCATGTCAATGAAGTTAAACACCACCACATTGATATCGTTCTTCTCCAGCTGACGATAGCGTTGGAGATAACGCTCTGCACCAACGGCATCGTTAACCTTATAATAAGAAAAGGTGTCATGCCGGCGGTAACGCTCTATCTGTGTGCGAATCAGCGGCTCCTCATTTACATTCTTACCCTCATCCTCATCTTCATCCACCCATAGGTCGGGGAACATACGGGCGATATCATCAGGCATAAGTCCACTGAAAATGGCATTGCGGGCATACTGTGTAGCCGTGGGAAGGATGCTGCAATATAGCCTTTCGTCGATATCAAAAGAATCGGCAAGTTCGGATGCCAAAACCCTCCACTGGTCATAACGGAAATTATCGAGCACCACAAGAAAAACTTTCTCACCGGCATCAACAGCGGGAAAAACAGCAGTCTTGAATATTTCGGTACTAATCAACGGGCGCGAATCATCCTTTGCACCTGGAGCCAAGGTCTGCATCCACTGCATATAATTGTTGCGTATATATTTGGCGAAACCATTGTCAGCTTCCTCTTTCTGCATGGCAAGCATCTCGGACATCTGACTGTCGGCTACACTGAGTTCAAGTTCCCAATGCACGAGACGTCGATATACCTCAACCCAGTCTTCCCAGGTTCGGCAATCCATTATCTGCATTGCTATCTTCTGAAATTCCTGCTGATAGCCCGACTCAGTGACCTCGGCTACAATCTCCTTGCGGTGAATATTTTTTTTGAGCGTGAGGAGTATCTGGTTGGGGTTGACAGGCTTAATCAGATAGTCAGCTATCTTGGAACCAATAGCCTGGTTCATGATGTCCTCCTCCTCGCTCTTTGTCACCATCACGACAGGCACGGAAGGAGTGATGTCCTTGATGCGCTGAAGGGTTTCAAGCCCATTGATGCCAGGCATCATCTCGTCGAGAAGAACAAGGTCGAAACTTGTCTCACGGCATTTCTCTATGGCATCGTATCCATTTGACACCGTAACCACATCATAACCTTTCTTCTCCAAAAACAATATGTGGGGACGGAGAAGCTCTATCTCGTCATCTGCCCACAAAAGGATTCCGTTTTTCATTCTTCTCAATTTTACAATGTGAATTCATGGGATTATCTATAGAAGTCTTCCTCAAAATCGAAGGTGTCTTCGGACGAAGGCTCTTCATCCGATTCCTCATCCGATTCCTCACCTGACCCTTCATCGGAGTCTTCGGGGATTTCAGTCACTACCGTCTCGGGAAGATTAAGCAGTTGCTCTGTGCTTATCTTGACAGGGGCAAGGGTGCTGATGAAGAACTTGTCATATTCCTCATAACTGTAGCGAGTGCCCACCAATGCCATATTGCTCTCACTGACTACAATGTGACGACACCCTTTTAGACGTTCGGTCATATCCTTGTCAGAAGAGAGACGACGGGCATACTGCATAGCCTCGTCATAGTTGAGGAAACCACTGACTATCAGACGACATACACCTTCCTGTTCTTCAATATTCATATCAAAGCTACGCACCATAAAACTGGTGAAATTGTATTTTCCCACAGCAAAGAGAACACTGTTGGGCGACAGCTTGGAGGGATTGAACAGGAGCATAAAGACATGGGGCGACTGACGCTCGGCACTCAGAGTGTCGGCCTTGGTGCTGTCGGCAGCTGCGGCAATGACCGTACGACGTGTCCAAAGATCACCAAGGTCAAACTTGCCGCCATGGAGACGGCGACCCTCCTGCACTCCCTTGATAATCATTCCGGCAATGGGAGACACCTCGCTTTGGGGATATTTGTCAACCACCTGGCGCATCAGTTCGCAGCATCCGGTGGCATCACCTCCATTGAGCAGCGACATGCCATGTATGAATATCATACGCGGACGATTGGCTCCCTGCGGGAAACGGGTCTCTGATATGGAGGCATTGGCCATAACCTCATCATATCGGTCATCCTTGAATGCCTGATAAGTGGCGGCATAAAGCGAGTCTTCGATATGCACACCGAAACGCGCGTTTTCTGCATAATATGGGTCGGAGAGCAGCTGTGTCCACTGACTCTCGGGGAAACGGGCACTCAGGGAATCCACACAGGATTGGGCACGAGAGGGATTTCCCTGGCGTGAATAGAGGAGGAAGAGATGATAGAAGGTCTCGTCATTCTTCTCATATTGCGGATATTGCGTAAGGAGACGATGGAACTGCTTCTCGGAGAGAGGCAGATTGTCGAGCTTGTCCTTGAATATCACTCCCGAATTATACAAGCCTTCCATTATCACAGCATCACTCGCCGCCTTTTGTTCTTCGGTGAAAGGCAATTCGGCAAGATAATACTCACGTGTGTGAGGGTCGAGCGAGTCCTTTGGTGTTGTGGCTTCTGTTGAAGTGGAGTCCGCAGCCGCTGCCGATTGTGTGCCGTCGGCAAGGGCGGTACTGTCGGATACTGCTTCCATGTCTTCCTCTCCTTCCGGACTATCCATCTTCAACACCGTGCGGTTGACGCGCTGCCAGTCATCCACGTTCTCACGCTTGCCCCACTGCTGTTGGAACTGTGTCTTTCCTTGATTGACAGCCATGGGATTATAGAAATACCAAAGTCCTTTCTCTGTCTTCTGAGTCTGCTGTGGCTGGGTTGAAGGCTTGCGGTTAGCACCGGACATAGCCGACTGTTGCGCCGATTGCTGTTCGGCTTCCATTTCCTGCTGCTTGCGACGCTCTTCCTTTTCTTTCTTCTTCAGTGCCTCAATCACTCTGTCTATAGCCTCATTGCGTTGTGCTTCGGGCATTGCCACAAGAGCCTGAAGGGAGTCCTGAAGATAAACTGCATCCGTGTGGGGAACAAGTTCGTCAAGCACCTTTGAACGTTCTGACAACTGCTCGTAGTCAGGACGGTCACGGTCGAGCAATCCGATAGCCTCGCCATAGCATCGGCGGGCATCGGAGTATTTCTCACGCTGCCAATAAATATCACCGAGTGTCAACAAGAGCACACCCTTCTCGATGCCGCTGCGTGTAGCCTTGGCTATTCCTTTCTCGTAGGCAGCAATGGCATTGAGTGTGTCCTTGTCGCTCATATATATATTGCCGATGGCATAATACACCTGGTCAAGATAGTCCTTATTGTTGTCGGATGCTGCCATACGCTTCAGCTTACGTATCATCTTTCGGGACGCACCGGCAGACATAACCTCGGTTTGGGCAATCCTTGCATTGAATGCAAGGATGTATGGAGGGTTAAGCCTTACCACATGACGATAGGCATCATAGGCGGCCTTGCGGTTGCCCAACTGCGTCTGCAACTGCCCCATAAGATACCACTGGCGTGCCTTCAGCTTACGGCGACTCTCATGTTGGATTACCTTCCGAAGATATTTTGCAGCTTCGGGATACTGTCCGGCACGCAGATAATAGTCGGTGAGGGCATAATCCCAATCTGCCACGGCACGATAGTGTATAGAATCACGCTTCTGCCTCGTGATGACGTCATCAGCCTCATATAGCCAATCCAATTCAACATAGCTGCGGGCAAGCCAGGCATTGGCTATGCCATTGATGGCGGGCTGAGTCTCATAGAGGCGGGACATATAAGAAAAGGTGGCGGCGGCTTCGTCAAAACTGCCTTTCTGGAACTGCGACTTACCAAGCAGGAGCCATGCCTTCCACATAAAAGGATTGTATTCGCGCCGACCAAGCCATTCTATGTCCTTTGCGGTCTTACGCCTGTTCTTCGTCCATTCGGGACGGTTTTTTATGCTATGCAGTTTGATGGCTTTCTCAGCTTTCAGTATTGCCACGTCAAACTTTGCCTTACCTATCTCTCGGTTATTCTTGTTGCCCACGGGATAAAGGGGCAGCATCTCGGTATAGTTGTCGGTGGATGACGACTCTTTCTCCTGTGAACCCTCGATGAAAGCCTGACTACCATTGAAATAGACATTATAGCGTGTGTTGAATGACTTCCACCAGCGGGTCTTTGCCGTGTTTTTCTTGGTGGAACAACCAGAGAGCACAAATATGGGCAACAACAGCAAAAGTGTCAATGAACCCGCATTTCGACGACATGTCAGCAGCCGGCACAAAGCATATCCAAGGATGGAGACAAAAATAATAGCTGCCCCTGAAGGGACATTAAACCAATAAGATACGTATAAACCCATAAGGCAATATATTATTCCGAAAAATATGCTATAAATCATCATATGACGATAACTGTTGGTGAAGATATTGGCAGTCATCTGAGGTACAGTGAGAAGGCTGATGGCAAGGACAACACCCACAAGACGGAGAGTCGAAACAATGGTGACGGCTATGATGACCATCATAAAATACTCAACAATAGTGACGGGCAGATTGCGGGAGCGTGCGAAAACGGGGTCAAAGGAGATTGCTTCAATGATCCGCCACATGGCTGAAAAAAGCATCAAGACAAGGGCAGTGACGATGGCAAGAAGACAAAGGTCAACACGACTGATAGTCAGGACACTGCCGAAAAGATATGATGGAAGGTCGGGCATAAAGCCTGGTGTAAGGAAACTGCAGATAATACCTACACTCATTCCAAATGTCCAAAAAAGGGCAATGGCGGAATCCTCCCTGACACGCCCACGGGTGGAAACCCACTGAACACCACATGCACTCGCCACAGCGAATACCAAGGCGGAAAGAATGGGATTGACACCGAGCAAAACACCAAGACCAACACCGCCAAAGGAGGCATGCGTGATTCCGCCGCTAATAAACACCAGGCGGCGGGTCACGATGTATGTGCCGACGATACCGCACAAGACGCTCGCCAACACACAGCCTAACAAGGCATTTTGGAAAAATGAATAATCAAGTATCCCCATCTATCATCAATAAGAGTTCATCCTTAATCTGGTCGGGAGCGTTTATACCTCGAAGTATCAAACTGCGGTTCCAACCCTTGGCCTCACCGGGAGGCATCGTATAGAGAATTTCGCGGAACTGCTCGGCTTCTTCATCTGTAAAGCAGTCGGATGGCCGTCCGCGAAAACGGTCGAGTTCCTCGTCATCATAGTATTCTATGTCCTTAGTGGCTGCTTCGAGCATGCACTCCTGTTCGCAGCGGGTGTCATCACCATTGCATGTGTCACAAGTAGGTTTTGTGACAATAGCCTCAGGAGCGCCACCGCCATGGGAGAACAGACGGTTGGCGACTGCTGCCGCCACTCCCAACGCTACAAGACATAGAAACAGAACTATAACAACAGTCATACATGTCAATCTTCTGTTATTCCAAATCCCACCTTGGCTAGGTCTTCCCAATAATGGGGATAGGACTTGGTCACCACTTGTGGATTGTTGATACGGATGCCCGGTATGCGGAACGCAAGAGGAGCAAAGGCGAGGGCCATACGATGGTCCTCATAAGTGTCAATGACTACTTCTTCCTGAGGTTGGCACCGTTCACCATCCCAAATCAATATTGAATTGTCCTCATCCCGCAGTACATAGCCTAACTTGCGGGCTTCAGTCTTTAGTGCCTCTATACGGTCGGTCTCCTTGATTTTCAAAGTGCCGAGTCCCTTGAAGACAAAAGGAATCTTACGGGCAAGACATGTGGCGACAATAGTCTGCGCAAGGTCAGGGGCATTAACGAAATCATACTCAAGCCTTGGCACCGAATGTCCGGTGTTTCGCAACCTCACACGCTGCACTCCTCGTACTGCGGATCCCTCAAAGGTGGTCTTGACACCAAGCAGACTGAATATGTATCTCACCATAGAATCCCCCTGTTTGCTGCCGTCAGACAGTCCTTCGAGCAGCACCTCGTCATGCTCATTGCCGTTAATTGCCATCATCTCATACCAATATGAGGATGCACTCCAGTCATTCTCTATATAATAAGGTATGGATTTATATGGGTGAGCCTTTACTACGATGGTGTCTATGTCATTCCACTCAACGTCGGCTCCAAACTCCTTCATCATCCATATCGTGAGGTCGATATATGGCCGTGAGAAAATGTCACCCGTGAGTTTTAGTTCCAGGTCACTTTTGAGAGTTGGTGCAATCATCAGCAAGGCGGAAATATATTGCGAACTGACATTACCGGGAATCTCCAACTGACGACCATAAAGCTGACGCCCATTTATGCGCAAGGGCGGAAAACCCTCTTCACCTAAATATTCGATATGCGCTCCAAGACTGCGCAACGCATCAACAAGGATGGCAATTGGACGGTGGCGCATGCGCTCTGTGCCTGTGATAACATGCTCGCCGGATGTTGCAGCAAGATAGGCAGTCATAAAACGCATAGCTGTGCCTGCAGCCTTGATGTCTATCTCGTATGGCATGTCGCGCAGTGCCTTGACCATCACAGCAGTATCATCACAGTCAGAGAGATTATCAGGCATACACGAACCACCGGCAAGGGCATTGATTACCAATGCCCTGTTGCC
>JBJEAV010000451.1:0-15312 GCA_051869395.1 Prevotella sp. | reverse complement strand
TATCAGGCATACACGAACCACCGGCAAGGGCATTGATTACCAATGCCCTGTTGCCTATGCTCTTGGATGCAGGAAGCTTGATATCCGCCTTCAAGACAGAGGGAACTTTTACTGTATATCGCATTAATTCCTAATTCCTAATTTCTAATTCCTAATTTCTAATTCCTAATTCCTAATTATATCATCAGTTCGCCATTTCTGAAATGAACTTTATTCTCACAAGACGTATCTCATCCTCAGAATAATCATCTCCCAGTTCGTCAATGGCAGCCTGAAGACTATCCGTATCCGACTCCATAAAATAATCATATATGTCGTCAACATGATCATCATCCATCACCTCCTCCAGGAAGTAATCGATATTGAGTTTGGTGCCGGAATATACAATTGCCTCAACCTCGTCGAGCATCTCATCAAAGTCAATACCCTTGGCATTGGCAATGTCATCAAGGGCTATCTGACGGTCAATGCTCTGGATGATGCTTACCTTGAGCATGGACTTCTTGGCGACGGTACGCACACGGAGGTCTGACTGACGCACAATCTCGTTCTCATCACAATAACGCTTGATAAGATCGACGAAATCCTTGGCGTATGGCTGGCGAACCTTACCCTCACCAACACCCTGAATACTCTTGAGTTCCTCAAGTGTTACAGGATAATCAGTTGCCATCTGCTCGATGGAAACATCCTGGAAGATAACGTATGGAGGGCGGTTCATCTTCTTTGACACTTTCTTACGCAAGTCCTTGAGCATCGAAGCAAGCGTCGGGTCAAGTGCACTGGATGCCACGGCATTCTCAGAACTGTCGTCCTCATCATTGAACTCCTTATTAAGAACTATCTGGAACGGTTGCTGTTTCTTAATATATTTCTTACCTGCGGAGGTGACCTTCAAAAGTCCATAATTTTCAACCTCTTTCTTTAGGTATCCAGCTATAAGGGCCTGACGAATCAAAGGACTCCATATTTTGTCGTCCTCGTCCTCACCAATGCCAAACTCGTCGAGATTTTGATGCTTGTGGGCAAGTATCTCATCAGTTTCGCGCCCCATAATGAAATCCACAACATAATCCTCGCGGAAATTTTCCTTGATGGCCAAAATGGCTTGAAGAGCCATAACTAACTGATTCTCTGCGCCTATCTTCTTTTTTGGATGCAGACAGTTGTCACAGTTGCCGCAGTTTTCCTTTTCATAATTCTCGCCGAAATAGTGGAGCAGCATCTTGCGGCGGCATACGGAAGTCTCGGCATACGCAGCCGTCTCCTGAAGGAGCTGGCGACCGATGTCCTGCTCAGCAACGGGCTTGCCCTCCATAAACTTGTCAAGTTTATCGAGATCCTTATGACTGTAGAAGGCAAGACAGATACCCTCACCCCCGTCTCTACCGGCACGCCCGGTCTCCTGATAATAGCCTTCGAGGCTCTTGGGAATATCATAATGAATAACGAAACGGACATCGGGTTTATCAATACCCATACCGAAAGCTATGGTTGCAACGATGACATCTATCTTCTCCATAAGGAAGTCATCTTGCGTTTGCGAACGTGTGGTTGTATCAAGTCCTGCATGATATGCAGCAGCCTTGATGTCGTTAGCTCTAAGAATATCGGCAAGGTCTTCCACTTTCTTACGCGAGAGGCAATAGATGATACCGCTCTTGCCTGAATGTTGGCGAATAAAACGCACTATATCCTTATCTACATCCTTTGTCTTGGAGCGTACCTCGTAATAGAGATTCGGTCGGTTGAACGAGCTCTTGAACTCCTTGGCATCGATAATGCCGAGGCTTTTCTTTATATCAGTGCGCACCTTATCAGTAGCGGTGGCGGTCAAAGCGATAACAGGAGCTTGACCTATCTCGTTGATAATGGGACGGATACGACGGTATTCTGGACGGAAATCATGTCCCCATTCCGAAATACAGTGAGCTTCGTCCACTGCATAAAACGAGATTTTTACCGTCTTAAGAAACTCCACATACTCATCCTTTGTAAGCGACTCTGGAGCGACATACAGCAGTTTGCACACACCCGATGTAATGTCACTCTTGACCTGGTCAATGGCAGCCTTGTTGAGCGAGGAGTTGATATAGTGCGCCACACCGTCATTGTCGCTGAGATTGCACATCACATCCACCTGATTCTTCATCAAGGCGATGAGGGGTGAAATGACTATTGCCGTACCTTCCATTAGCAGGGACGGCAACTGATAGCAAAGCGACTTGCCTCCACCGGTAGGCATAAGGACAAACGTGTCATTGCCATCAAGGAGATTGCTGATGATAGCCTGTTGGTCTCCCTTGAACTTGTCAAATCCAAAGTATTTCTTCAGTGCAGCTGTTAGATTATTTTTGTCTGCCATAATATAATGATGTATTTCTTTATAGTGTTATTCAGAGAATGAAACATCCTTTTGTAACTGCTGACGAGCATAGTCAAGCGTCACAACAAAGGTCTTTTTGCGTGAGGACGGAGCCTCGAACATTGCATCTGTCATGATTGATTCCACTATCGAGCGCAAGCCGCGGGCACCAAGCTTGTAGCTGACTGCCTTGTCGATAATAAACTGGAGGGCATCTTCGTCGAAAGACAGTTTTACACCATCCATCTCGAAGAGTTTCTGATACTGCTTGATGATGGAGTTCTTGGGTTCCTTGAGTATCTTCTCCAATGCTTCACGGTCGAGCGGATTAAGATATGTGAGCACCGGAAGACGGCCAATCAACTCTGGTATCAATCCAAAGGCCTTCAGGTCATCCGGCTGGATATACTGCATCATGTTTCCCTTGTCTATCCTCTTGTTGTTGAGCACTGAGTCGAAGCCCACGGAATGGGTGTTGAGACGTTGTGCTATCTTGCGCTCAATGCCGTCAAAAGCACCACCGCAGATAAAGAGGATGTTACGGGTATTGACATGAATATAATCCTGGTCGGGATGCTTGCGTCCTCCCTTTGGAGGAACGTTCACAACAGTTCCCTCAAGTAGCTTGAGCATTGACTGCTGTACACCCTCACCACTCACATCACGGGTGATTGAAGGATTGTCTCCCTTACGGGCAATCTTGTCTATTTCATCAATGAAGACAATGCCTCGTTCTGCGGATTCAACGTCATAGTCTGCCACCTGAAGAAGGCGCGAAAGGATGCTCTCAACATCCTCGCCGACATATCCAGCCTCGGTGAAAACAGTTGCGTCAACGATGGTGAAAGGCACGTCAAGCAACTTGGCTATTGTACGAGCCAAAAGAGTTTTGCCGGTACCCGTACTTCCCACCATTATTATATTACTCTTCTCAATCTCCACGCCATCGGGATCTTCCGGTTGCTGAAGACGCTTATAATGGTTATATACAGCCACGGAAAGGAAACGCTTGGCATCATCCTGGCCAATTATATACTGGTCAAGATATTCCTTTATCTGCTTAGGTTTGGGAACCGTTATAGCCTTAACGCCCCCACCCTTTTTCTTACCGTCCTGCTCAAGAATACCAGATTCTTTAAGTATCTTGTATGCCTGAGCGGTACAGTCATTGCATATCTGACCGTTAACGCCCGAAATCAGCAATCTCACTTCCTTCTCGCTGCGTCCACAGAAACTACACGTTTTCCTCATCATTCTTCTTCCTTATCAAAACCTTGTCAATCATACCATACTCCTTTGCCTCCTCGGCAGTCATCCAATAGTTTCTGTCAGAGTCGTTCCAAACCTTGTCAAACGGGGTATGTGAGTGATTTGATATGATGGTATATAACTCTTTCTTGAACTTCATGATTTCCTTAGCCTCAATCTCGATGTCCGAGGCCTGTCCCTGAACACCTCCAAGAGGCTGATGAATCATCACACGGCTATGGGGCAAGGCGGAACGCTTGCCTTCCTGACCGGCAACGAGGAGCACTGCTCCCATAGAGGCTGCCATTCCGGTACAGATAGTAGCCACATCACTGGAAACAAACTGCATAGTGTCATAAATACCCAGACCGGCAGTCACACTTCCGCCAGGAGAGTTGATGTAGATTGATATGTCCTTGCCGGGGTCAACCGAATCAAGATAAAGCAACTGCGCCTGAAGGGTGTTGGCAGTATAGTCGTCAATC
Source organism: Prevotella sp. (assembly GCA_051869395.1). Classification (GTDB taxonomy): domain Bacteria; phylum Bacteroidota; class Bacteroidia; order Bacteroidales; family Bacteroidaceae; genus Prevotella. The sequence goes on along the minus strand of JBJEAV010000451.1, from coordinate 11,214 downwards.
TGTGTTCCAAGGAAGATTATCCTGTCCATCATCAAACGCGAGAACACGTCCATCTGAGTAACGTTGAGCTGTCTCTCCTCCAAGATGTATGGATTGAGATACTGTGCCTGCAGGCTTACCACGTCATCCAAGACCATCCCGTTAATGCCAAGATGCTTGGTTGCATATTTTCTGAAATCGTTCATAATTCTTGTATGTTTCTTATCGTTTTTACGTATTATATATTTACAAAAATAGAAGGCTACCGACCTTTTCATTTTGTTTGTGGAACAAAATTAATAAAAAAAGTCGATAACCTTCTATTTTATGAGATTTTTTTCCTAAAAAATCTTATTTTTCTGACATTATCTTATTAAACTCGTCCAAAGAGACTGTTTTCTCGTTCAATTTCACTACTTTTTTGAGGGCTTCCGCGAGTTTTACGTCCGAAGCACGCTCTATATAAGATTCGAGATTTTTCTCTTCTTTCATTATCTTGTCAACGTAATTGTCAAGATACTCCTCAGGCACGTTGCTCATGCCATACTGTGCAAACTGCATACGGGCAACATCCTTTACGACCTTCACTACATCATCTTTCTCAACCTTTACCTCATTAGCCTTCATAAGCTCATTCTTGATAAGGCTCCACTTGAGTTCCTTGATGCTTGCTGCATAGTTGTCTTCAATGAACTTGTCGTCCTTGTCCTGGTTGTTGCTCTTCATGACACGCTTGAGCAGTTCATCAGGGAAGGTAATCTCGCCAATCTTATCCTCAGCATACTTGCGTACGTCGAGCATAAACTTGAACTCCTCGTCATTGGCGAACTGTGCCTTGATGGAATCTGCAACCTTCTGGCGGAAGTCTGCCTCGTCAGTTACATTGCCCTCGCCAAACACCTGGTCGAAGAGTTCCTGATTAACATCTGCCTTGGCAAAGCGTGAAATCTCTGTCACGAGGAATGTGAAATCAGAAGTGAGGGTCTCAGCCTGTTCGTCACTGATCTTCAACAATGACTTGATCTCTGCATTGCTCTCTGGATATGCCTTCTTGGGATTGAAAGTGATGATGCTTCCCAGTTTTGCTCCGTCAAAGAGAGCCTTCTGGTCTTCCACCTTAATATATTCAGGCATAAGCACAGCCTGCTCCACAACAATACCGTCTTCCTTGGCATTTCCGTCCGCATCAAGTTCACGGAGGTCACCCTTCAGCATATCGTTCTGGGCGGCATCATATTCCTCTACCTTATCATAATGTCCGGCACGGCTGCGGAACATATCCACCTGCTGATCCACGAGTTTGTCATCAACGTCAATAGAATAATGGTCAATCTCATCATTTCCGTTGATTTCAACATTGATTTCAGGAGCTACGGCAATGTCGAATATGAATTCGAAAGGTCCGTCCTTCTCCAAATCCTGCTCCACCTGAGCTTCGTTGGGCAGAGGATTACCAAGCATGGCAATCTTGTTGTCAATGATGTAGCCATTGAGCTTATCACCCAAAATCTTGTTGATTACGTCCATTTTTACCTGCATGCCAAACTGGCGCTTAATCATGCCAATAGGAGCCTGTCCCTTACGGAATCCAGGAATGTTGGCCTGCTTACGGTAGTTCTTCAGGGTCTTATCTACCTCACCCTGATAGTCATCCTTTTCGATGGTGATTTTCAGTACACCATTGATTTTGTCTGGATTTTCAAATGAAATATTCATCTTTCTTTTTTACTTATATATTATTATGTTATTCAAATTGAGGTGCAAAGTTACACATAATTAGTGGAATATCAGCAACTTTTGCAGTTTTTAACCTTTTCAGGCTCATAATTCGTCGGTTTCGCGCGCTTCCTTGGCCTTTCTTTCCTCTTCCATAAGCTGGAAATCCTTCTTGCGAAGCACAAAACTATTACTGAGGTATTTCTCGCGGACAATCTTGTTGGCAGCCAATTCCTCCGGACTTCCCTGAAAGAGAATACGTCCTTCAAAAAGCAAGTAGGCACGGTCGGTTATACTCAGCGTCTCCTGCACGTTGTGGTCAGTGATGAGGATGCCTATATTGCGGTCCTTTAGTTTCCAGACTATCTGCTGGATATCTTCCACAGCAATTGGATCGACTCCTGCAAAGGGTTCGTCAAGCATGATGAACTTAGGGTCAATGGCAAGACATCTGGCTATCTCTGTACGGCGTCGCTCACCTCCCGACAATTGGTCACCCTTGTTTTTTCTCACTTTCTGAAGACGAAACTCCTGGATAAGGCTCTCAAGTTTATCCTTCTGATAGTCGCGCGGCTTGCCTGTCATCTCAAGAACAGACATAATATTGTCTTCCACACTCATTTTGCGGAATACACTCGCTTCCTGCGCCAAATATCCGATACCGGCACGGGCTCGCTTATAGACAGGAAACTTTGTTATGTCGAGATTATCCAAGTATATGTGACCGGCATTAGGAACAATAAGACCTGTTGTCATATAGAAAGAGGTGGTCTTGCCGGCACCGTTCGGTCCCAACAATCCAACTATCTCACCCTGTCTTACATTGATGGACACGTCGTTCACCACAGTACGCTTTCCATACCTTTTGACGAGCCCTTCCGTACGGAGCACCATACACTCCTTTGTTGCATTTTCGTCCATTACATTATATAAATATGGCTGCAAAGTTAGTGTAAAAGTCGGAAATAACAAAATAATTTGGATTTTTTTTTGTATTGTCTGCAAGTTTCTGTAACTTTGTACCCGATTTAAAGAAAAATATGATGTTAATACACAAATCTTTGACCTCTTTCGGCAAATATCTCATGCTGATGGGTCGCACTTTCCAACGTCCTGAAAGATTCAGGATGTTCTTCAAGGAATACGTGAAGGAGATGGCAAAGCTTGGTGTCAATTCTATTGGCATCGTGCTGCTGATTTCCTTCTTCATCGGTGCCGTGATATGCATCCAGATGAAACTCAACATCCAAAGCCCATGGATGCCGAGATGGGTGACGGGATACACCACAAGGGAGATTATGCTCCTCGAGTTCTCGTCGTCAATCATGTGTCTTATCCTCGCCGGCAAGGTGGGTTCAAACATCGCATCGGAAATAGGCACGATGAGAGTGACCCAGCAGATTGACGCACTTGACATCATGGGTGTCAACTCTGCCTGCTATCTCATATTGCCAAAAATCCTTGGACTTATCACGATTATGCCTTTCCTCGTTATCTTCAGTTCGGCATCGGGCATCCTCGGTGCTTACGGCACGGCATATATCGGACAAGTGCTGTTGCCGGATGACCTTACATTGGGATTGCAGCACAGTTTCAATTCATGGTTCGTGTGGATGAGTATCATCAAGAGTCTCTTCTTCGCTTTTATCATCTCAAGCGTACCTTCGTATTTTGGATATACCGTGGAGGGTGGTTCGGTAAATGTGGGTAAGGCAAGTACCGACGCTGTTGTAACAAGCAGCGTACTCATTCTGTGTTCAGACGTGTTCCTCACCCAGTTACTATCTTAAAAAAAGAAAACGATTATGATTGAAATACAGAATTTATGCAAGTCGTTCGGTGAGAAGGATGTGTTGAAAGACATCACCACCACTTTCGAGAACGGCAAGACAAACCTTATCATCGGACAAAGCGGCTCTGGAAAGACCGTATTGATGAAAAACCTTGTGGGACTGCTTGACCCTACAAGCGGACACGTTCTTTATGACGGCCGTGACTTCGTCAGCATGTCGAAGAAGGAGAAAATCACCCTCAGACGCGAGATGGGCATGATTTTCCAAAGTGCGGCACTGTTTGACTCGCAGACAGTGCTTGAAAACGTGATGTTCCCATTGGACATGTTCTCGAATATGACATTGCGAGACCGAATGAAAAGGGCACGAACTTGCCTCGACCGTGTAAACCTGGTAGATGCTGAGACAAAATTCCCCGGGGAGATTTCAGGTGGTATGCAGAAACGTGTGGCTATCGCACGCGCCATTGCACTTAATCCCCAATACCTGTTCTGCGACGAGCCCAACTCTGGTCTTGACCCCAAGACATCACTTGTTATCGACGAACTGCTGCACAGCATCACCAAGGAATATAATATCACCACCATTATTAATACCCACGACATGAATTCCGTGATGGGTATCGGTGAAAATATCATCTTCATCTACGAAGGACATAAAGAATGGCAGGGAGAAAGCAAGGACATCATGGGAACCACCAATCAGAAACTTGCCGACTTCATCTTCGCAAGTGACCTGCTAAAGAAAATGAGAAGTACATATATGGAAAAGATGAAGTAAAGCTTTTTACTTCATCTTCCATACTCCATTGACTTCAAGCATCGGAACGACAATTTCCTCATTAACACTGTCACCAAAGCACAGCATAAGGAACACGTTTGTGATATTTGTCGTACTGTCAGTCTTGGCTGTCACTATTTTCACATCCTTCACCCCCTGATGAGCCTTTTCCTGAGTAAGGAAAAACTGCTTGACATTCACCACGAGTTGCTCGCGATAATGAGGTGGAAGGCTATCCGTTCCATTAAATCCGTCAGAGAAATAAGCATAGCCTCCGGCAATGAGGCTGTCGTAATATACCTTTGCCGCCTTTGCCGCCAAATCCTCGCGACTCGGTCCGTTGTCGCCACCGCATGAGAATAACATCATCATAGCGGCAATCGCCATAAGAATACATCTCATCCCTAATTCCTAATTCCTCATTTATATCACTTTTGCCTTACAAAGATATTTACCGGTGTTCCTGAAAGATTCCAGTTGTCACGTATTTTGTTTTCGAGGAAACGCTTGTAAGGTTCCTTGATATACTGAGGCAAGTTGGCATAGAACACGAACGACGGAATCTGGGTGTTTGGCAACTGCGAGCAGTACTTTATCTTGATATACTTGCCCTTGATTGAGGGTGGCGGATAGGCTTCTATCAGAGGCAGCATCACCTCGTTGAGCTTCGTGGTTCCTATCTTCGCAGTACGATGCAGATAAACATCCTTTGCCGTCTCAAGCACCTTGAAGATGCGTTGCTTAGTGAGGGCTGATGCGAAGACGATGGGGAAATCCGTGAAAGGAGCCATACGGCTGCGTATGGCATCGGTGAAGGTGTCTATCACCTTCTGAGTCTTATCCTCCACAAGGTCCCACTTGTTTACCACCACCACAAGACTCTTGTTGTTCTTCTGGATAAGCTGGAAGATATTCATGTCCTGCGACTCAATACCACGGGTGGCGTCAAGCATCAGTATGCAGACGTCACTGTTCTCAATGGCTCGGATTGAGCGCATCACGCTATAGAACTCAAGGTCTTCAGTCACCTTGTTTTTACGTCTTATTCCAGCCGTGTCTACAAGATAAAAGTCGAAACCGAACTTGTCATATCGTGTATAGATACTGTCACGGGTGGTACCGGCAATCTCGGTAACGATATTTCGCTCCTCACCGATAAACGCATTGATGATACTGCTTTTTCCGGCATTTGGGCGTCCCACCACGGCAAAACGTGGAATACCTTCTTCAAGGAAGTCTGTATTATCCGGTTTCAGTTTCTCTATCACCATATCCAGCAGGTCACCCGTTCCACTGCCAGTGGCGGCTGAGATACAGAACGGATCACCCAATCCCAACTTGTAAAACTCCGCGGCATAATACTGTTCCAGATTATTGTCAGCCTTGTTTGCCACGAGAATCACTGGCAGTTTGGTGCGACGAAGTATCTGAGCCACATCCTCGTCCCAATCCGTCACTCCATTATGCACGTCAACGAGGAAAAGCACAAGGTCAGCCTCTTCTGTGGCAATAACCACCTGTTTGCGGATTTCCTCTTCAAATATGTCGTCAGAATTGACCACCCAACCTCCGGTATCCACTACCGAAAACTCACGGCCACACCATTCGCACTTGCCATATTGGCGGTCGCGTGTCGTGCCCGCTTCATCACTGACTATCGCCTTGCGCGATTTTGTCAGTCTATTAAAAAGCGTCGATTTGCCCACATTGGGCCGTCCGACAATTGCTACTAAGTTTCCCATTTAATATCAATAATAAAATTATATAAGAAAAATCCCTAATTCCTAATCCCTAATTATTACTCAGGATTATACCCAAAGCTGTCAAGTTCCTTTTCCGAACTGCGCCAGTCCTTATCCACCTTGACGAACACTTCGAGATATACGCTCTTTCCAAAGAATTTCTCAAGAGACTTACGGCTCTCGGTTGACACCTTCTTCAGGGCCACTCCCTGATGTCCGATGATAATACCCTTTTGTGAGTCACGCTCCACAAAGATTATCGCATTGATATGTATGTGCTTGGCGTCTTCCTTGAAACTCTCCACCTTCACTTCCACCGAATACGGTATTTCCTTGTCGTAATAAAGAAGGATTTTCTCACGGATTATCTCACTGACAAAGAATCGCGCCGGTTTGTCCGTCAACTGCTCCTTGTCGAAGTAAGGGGGACAGTCGGGCAAAAGCTCACCTATTCTCTTCAGCAACAAATCCACACCAAACTTGTTCTTGGCAGAGATAGGCAATATCTCCGCATTCGGCAAAAGCGAGTGCCATATCTCCACAATCTCGCCCAATGACTTTTGGTCACTTTGGTCTATCTTGTTTATCAACAACAGTACGGGTACTGTCATCTTCGCCACCTTGTCGAGGAAATCCCTGTTTTTCTCTGGATTCTCCACAACATCTGTGACATACAGCAAGACATCGGCATCAGCAAGGGCCGACTCCGAAAATGCGAGCATTGACTCCTGCAGCTTATAGTTGGGCTTCAATACTCCGGGGGTGTCTGAGAATACAATCTGCATCTCCGGAGTATTGACTATACCCATAATGCGATGACGTGTGGTCTGGGCCTTGAAAGTGGCAATGCTTATGCGCTCGCCAACAAGCTGGTTCATCAGCGTTGACTTTCCCACATTGGGATTACCCACGATATTTACAAATCCTGCCTTGTGCATAACATTATAATATTATATAAATTGAGACAAAAAGCGTACCCCCGCGACATTTTATCGAAGGAGCACGCTTACTATATTCCAATCAGTGCTATTTACTGTTTGATTACTTCGCCGGAGCTGAAACTGCTGCGCCGTCGTATGCCCACTTGTAGTAGGATGCGCCGTGTACAAATCCTGCACCAAACGCGGTGAATATCAGGTTGTCACCCTTCTTGAGCTTGCTCTCGTTTTCCCACAATGCCAAGGGGATGGTTGCCGCACTTGTATTACCGAAGTGCTCAATGTTCACCATCACATTGTCCATAGGGAGTTCGAGCCTCTTGGCTACTGCCTCGATGATACGCATATTTGCCTGATGGGGCACGACAAAAGCGATGTTGTCCTTATTCAGTCCGTTACGCTCTGCAATAAGAGCACAGTCGTCGCTCATGCTCGTCACTGCATAGCGGAACACCGTGCGTCCCTCCTGATACAAGTAGTGAAGACGATGGTCAACCGTGAAATGCGAAGGAGCACACACCGAACCGCCTGCCTTGATGTGCAGGAACGGCAATCCCTTGCCGTCGGTGCGGAAATGGGCATCCATCACGCCGATATTTTCTTCTTCTGTAGCTTCAACAAGAACAGCAGCTGCACCATCACCAAAGAGGGCGCAGGTGGAACGGTCCTTGTAGTCAATAACAGAAGACATCTTATCGGCACCGATAACGATTATCTTCTTGCATCTTCCGCTCTGAATCATTGAGGCTGCCAAGTCTAACGTGTAGAGAAATCCACAGCAGGCTGCCCAGATGTCAAATGCAAAAGCATTCTTCAGGCCAAGCTTGCCCAATACGATTGAAGCAGTTGACGGAAACTTGTAGTCGGCGGTAGATGTTGTTACGATGAGTGCATCGATTGTATCCGGATCAACACCAGTCTTCTGGATAAGCTGCTTTGCAGCCTTACGCGCCATATAGGAAGTGCCGAGTCCCTCTTCTGTCAGGATTCGGCGCTCTTTAATTCCTACACGCGTCATAATCCACTCGTCGTTGGTGTCCACCATTCTCGACAGTTCCTCATTGTTGAGGACATAGTCGGGAACGTAACCTCCCACACCGGTGATTATCGCGTTGATCTTACCCATTATTCAGCCGTTTCGTCCTTTACGATAGCAACCTTACCTCTGTAGTAACCGCAGGTGGGGCATACTGTGTGATAGATGTAGTAAGCGCCACAGTTGGGGCATACTGCCAGTGTAGGTGCTACTGCCTTGTCATGAGTTCTTCTCTTAAGTGTACGAGTCTTCGACTGTCTTCTTTTAGGATGTGCCATAATTTTTTAATGTTTAAAATCTTATTTTTCTTTTATTTTCAACAACTCGCTCCAACGTGGATCTATCGCGTCTTCAATCTCAACGTCACTTCGGGTGGCGGAATACGCTTCCAGCGCTTTCATCATCTCACGGTTGCATTTACCAGGTGCATGAACGTGCTTGATTGGGATATTCAACACAATGGATTCGTACATGAACCACGATACGTCGAGGATTCCTTCATCCTCTGCGACGGTCACGAGGTCATCGTCTTCCGAGTTTTCTTTTCCAAACTTTGCAACCAGTCGGCATTCCGCCTCCACTGGCTGCTCCATATCGTCAAGACAGAGGTCACAGGGCACTACCACCGTGCCCTTGATATTGAAGCTCACCTCAAAGAGGCTTGCCTTGCGGATTATCTCCACAACGGCATCCAATGAACCTTGGCAAACATCCTCCGCTTCCACAGCCGAAAAATATTCGTCATCAAGCTTGAAATCCAAGGTATTCACACCTTCTTTCAAGCCGTGAAGGTCTATCTTATATGGCTTCAATCTGTCCATAATCTCCATTTGGGGTGCAAAGTTACACAAAATTTCTGATATATTGAAACTTATCGCCGTTTTTTTTTATTTTCTTAATGATTAATGATGAAAATCATCGAAATTCCACTGAAATCACGCCAAAAGCCCTCCTTTTCACAAAGGAAGGCTACGGTATTGAAGCATTTGCTCCAATTAATACGCATATGCATTCTATAGAGATTCTATGGTTTCTTTCGTTGAATCACCACTACTTTGTCTCCTTCCTTTGCACCATACTTATTAAGAAGCTCTACATTCTTGACAACAGTCATGGACTCTATCGTCTGTGGGGATAGTTTTTCCACCTCTTCCTTCTGAGCCACCTGACCATCAACTATGTAAATAACCTTGGTCTCATTATTACCCAATGACTGTTCTTTCTTATTTACATTTTGGGTTGATACGTCCCCTTTTAGCTTGAATGTCACTGGCACTGTAAACTTAACATTTACAGGTTTGCCATTCTGTGTACCCGGTTCCCATTTAGGCATACTGCTCACCACTCTAATAGCCTCGGCATCCAATTCCTCGCTTACCGAGCGCGCCAGTGCCGCGTTTGATATCGAACCGTCTTTTCCTACTACAAATGTTACAATCACTCTACCCTCAATTTTATTCTCTTCAGCAACTTTAGGATAATGGACATTCTTACAAATGTAATCGAGCATCGCAGCCATGCCACCTGGGAAAGAAGGCATCTTCTCCACTACATCATATACTTTCGTATTATCTTTCTGTTTGTCTTGTGGATTACTCTTCTGGCTGCCCGTACCAACGGTTTTCTGATTGGCTTGGGGTTTAACCGTCTTCTTGGACTGTGCATTGTCATCAGTAACATTTATCACACTTAACGACTCAATCGCACTCTCCGTTTCACGCTCAATGTCCATGGTGGTGCGTTCTGCCGCAGGACTGGCGAAAGCCACAACCGCACAAGCGGCTACTGGCAACATGACAAGCGCCTTCAGGCATTGCCACTTGTTTGTTTTCGTTGTTTTCATCATTTTAATACGTTTTTTTAGTGAATTGTGATTTAAATTGTTTGCCAGCAGAAACGCGCGTTCTCCCACTGACTTTCTTATAAGCAGCATTTGATACTGCTTGGCATCGATTGCTTCATTTAATACTGCTGCATCTGCCTCATATTCGTGGATATCCTGCAACTCGCGCTTCATAAGCCATGCCGCAGGATTAAACCATTGGAACATTATCATTGCATTGCACAACATAACCTCGTATGAATGACCCAGACGGGCATGTGCCTTCTCGTGCAAGACAATAGTTTCACTTCCCGTATTATAGTCTTCCCTGGTCATCACAACATATCCAAACCACGAGAATGGAGATATCTTGCTATCCACCACAACAATCTTAATACCGTCTTCTACCTTTATGTGGTTAACCTTAGAGATTAGATTGAATATATGGAAAAGAGAAACTATGTTTGACAAAAACATAAAGACTACACCTATTATATATATAATAAATAACACTTGCACCCACGATATGCCAGAGGGAGTTGCATAATCATCAATAACTTCACCTTGCAACAGGAGTGATTCCACTTGAAAAACTCCTTGGTTCAGTGTATTTGTATCATTAAATGTCAAACCAATAAACGGCAAAACGAATGACGCCACAATCATTGCCAATAACAAGAAATGATTGAAACGATAAAAAGTGTCTCTACTCAAAAGCAACTTATATGCCAGGAAAAAGGCAATCTGGCATAAAGCGACCTTGATGGAATAAACAAAGAACATACCCATAATCATCCCTCCTCTACTTCTCGAATCAATTCTTTCAGTTCATCAATGCTGATTTTCTCGTCTTTCACAAGAGCCGAGACAGCATTAAGATAAGAACGACCAAAAAACTTGTTAACTACATTCGCTAATGAACCGCCACGATATTCATCACGACTGATTGTGGCAAAGTATTGAAAACAACGAGCTGACAAAGCACGATGTGAGAGAAACCCTTTTTCCTCAAGAATCTTCACAAGCGTACTTAACGTATTAACATGAGGTTTGGGATTGTCGTAATGCGATTGCAACTCACGTATCTGCATGTCACCATACGTCCAGTAATGGTCCATGATTTCCTCTTCTTTTGCTGTCAATGTTTTCATAATTATCTCATTTATTATTATCACGATGCAAAGTTACTAAAAGTTTTAGTTATATAACTAATATTCTTAGTTAATTAAACTAAAAGCATTAGTTATTTAACATTTCAAGGTAGATTATACTAATATAAATAGATAGAATTGAAAATCTTAATAGTTATAAATAATAAAAAGCCACGAAGATATTGCTATCCTCGAGGCTTCACTTTGATTTGAAAAGAAGGCGGCTTCCTACTCTCCCGCATTGCATTGCAGTACCA
>JBJEAV010000450.1:0-6103 GCA_051869395.1 Prevotella sp. | reverse complement strand
GAATTGCCTACCATCACTGAGTTCTCAACGAAAGAGCATGACTCGGGAAGGTCAACAATGAGGTTGACATTGCTAACCTTTGTGGAGTATGCAGACTTGAAGTCAAGGTGACTTGTGAGGGTAAGGTAGTTACCTGCCACGATGCTCGACTTATTTACAGTGAATGACGTGTTGTCACCTGTATAATACAGTTTGCTCTCGTCCAAAGTTGGAACCTCAGCTATAGAGATTACTGACAGCTTGCCACTCTTGATACTTACGCTGTTCTGAACATAGTCAACATCCTTTGTAAGACCTGTCTGAGGAAGTTGGTTCAGGTCGTAGATAGTGTTGAAAAGTCTGCTGCCGCCCATCGTGACGAGCGTATAGTTGCCATCAGCAAGGTTGCTGACAGTAAGCGAACCGCCGCTATAGTCATACGTCTTTATCAACTTGCCGTTAGCATCATATAGCGAACCCACTACAGAGGCATTGGCATTTGTTGCAAATGATGACTTCAACTTGCCCATTTCCACAATATCAAATGTGGCATATGCACGCTGTTCCGAATCAATTATTGCTGATGAGACAACAGGGGTGAATGCAGATGTACGGCTTGATGCCGTTATCTCCAGTATATCGTTTTCATTTACCTCTTCAAGCAGGACAATCTGCGGATACTGCACGTTGAACTGTCCGATGCTGCGATTTTGGGTCTTGTTGAATATCGTGTAATCTACATTGTTGTAGTCGCTATAGAATGACTCCACTTCACCTTCCTCACCTGCATTGTTTGGACATTTCTTATATGTAAAGTCAATGGAGATAACTGCTCCTGATATGGACTTCAATGATACATCAGCAACAGAAATGTTTTCGTCTTCGGCATTCATAATATCACATTCCATCGTCTGGCTTATATAGTCGGAAGCGGCAATAGCCAATGATGTCGGCACACGGAAAATTTCGATTGAGTATTGCCCCTTGGCGTCTGTCTTCACATTGGTTGTCTTGCTGTATTTGCCGCCGAATGTCTGCGAGGCACTGACCACAGCACCGGATATGGCAGACTTCGTGGTCAAATCAAGCACCTTACCAGTCACAACGACTTTTTGCAATGGAGACAATGTGCAAACGATATTGTTTCCGCCATCAGCCACAACATATTGCGTAGTGTTTGGCAAAGCAAACTCCATAACAATATTTTGCGGAAGGGCAATAGAATAGTTCAACTTCTTGCCTATGGCATATCCTGTCAATGAAGAGCCTTGAGAAAGATAGTTGCCTATTGAATCTGTCCAAGTGACGGTCGCTTGAGATGTAATGTCGTTACCGCCAGCAATAATGCTCAGATTGACATTCTGCGGTATGGTGAGTGACGCGAATGTCACTTCTGTATCCTTGTCGTTAATAGATACTTCGCTTGTCTCGCCGAAGATGTTGTTCAGATTATTCTTTACGTATGCTTTATATACAGTGTTCTCAATAAGGTTATTGAACACGTATGAAACCTTGTCCGTAATGATATATCTGTAAGACTGTCCGCTCTTGGCATTGACAAGTTCAAGTGTCATATTCTTAAATGCTCCCAAATCAATGTCCGTCGGCAGCTTAACAGTCAGCGAATGGACGGTTTCCTGAATGGGAAGGATTGTAAAGTCCTTCCAAACGTCAGCTTCCTGATAGTTGCCCACTGCCCCTGACGGCACATATACAATCATACCGCTATTAACACGATTAAAGGCATTTGACCCAACCTTAGGCGGAGTTATTGTGTAGCATGTCATTACTGACAGAGACGAACAACCACTGAAGGCATCGGAACCGATTTCGGTAATTGATGTCGGTAGCATGATATTGCAAAGAATCGTGTCACCTCTATATGCCGATGACGGCACAGTGCTTATACCGGCTGTGCGGCTGAAGTCAACCAAAGTACATTTTGCATAGTTGTTGCCCACGCGGAAGTCAGTATTATTTATAACTCCTGCCACAACAATTTGGGTAACAGCAGCAGAGCCGCTGTTACCTATTATCTTCGTTATGGAGTTATTCAGATTGCCAGTCGTGAAGTCATCGATGATAACCTCACCCGTGGCAGCGTTCCATCCGTTGCTTCCAGGGTTGCCGGGGTTGGCTGGGTCGAAGCCGTCTCCAATGCCATAGTTCTCGTCTTGGGCAATGGCAACGCACGACATTATGGAAGCAATCAGCAACATCCATAACCTTATATAATTCTTGAATATATTCATATCTATAGTCTTTTACTGTTTGTTTTCAAAGAACTTCACTCCGTCTTGTATATACACTTCACCCTTGCGCTTGGTATTAACCTTGCGACCTTGGATGTCATATACCGGAGCGGATTCAGAGCTAATGGATTCATCGCTGGCAATCTTCTCAATAGCTGTAGTTCCACTGATGAATGAGATGTAGTATCTGCCAGATACGATGCTGCCTGCTTCTACTGACAGTTCCACATCGCCCTCACTCAGTTCATAACTCTTGCCTTCCTGAGCGTCAACGAGCACAACCTCATCAATGGCATTTGCTCCTGCTTCATAATGGAGAGTCAGCTTGGTGTTGTTGCCTGCATATATGGCAATCGGCACGATACCCTCGCCAAGAGGCATCTCGTTGATTGAGTATGCCACTCCAGAACCAACAGAATAAATCTGCGGCACATCCGCATTGGTACTCATGAACTTGCTGGCATCCTTGTCCATCTCGTAAGATGCAGATGCAGCCTCGTTGATTACTATACGACATTGGTCGGAGTATGTTCCGTCTCTCAGAGTGAAGTTGTGGATATGTCTTCCGGCATCGCCGATTGCCCTTGCCTTTGCACCCTGATTTTCTGCGGACAACTCGTGCGAGTGCTGTCTTCCGTCTGCGCCAAAGACTACCTCATTGGAGTTCAGCGGACACTGCACGAAGAAGCTCTCGTATGGCATCAGCACATACCTGTCGTCTGTCATAGAGTAAGCGGTGTATCCGTTGCCGTTCCATACAGTTATAGGCACTGAAATATTCGAGCAACCTATCTCATAGAACGTCGGATAAGGGTTGGCGATGAAGTTCCAACTTCTGTTGTGGACAAACTCCGCTATGTATTCATTCAGCTCTACCGCCTGGTCGTCAGTCTTGAATATGTTGTTCTTCTTGCTGTCGTCTATTGCGGGGAATGTAAAGCGACATACGTTGCTGTTGTCACTTCTTGTGGCTTGGAGGATATATCCAGTTCCCGGTACAAGCACGTCGTTTTCCGTCAGGTTCTTCCATGTGTTGTTGACACGACCTGCCGCACGTTCCTTGCCGTCGTATGTTCGGATAACCCATCGCACGCCTTTCTCTGTCTTGATGTCCGTCACCTTCACATTGAACGGCACGGAAATGAAGTGCCAGCGGTTCTTGTAGAAGCTTGCCTCAATGAATACGCTGTCCGACCTCGTCATTCCTTGGTTCATCAGAGTCGAAAGATGATAATAGTTCTCGCCATTATTGGTGAACTTGTCACTTGCCGTACTGTTTCCGAAGTGCAGTCTTTGCACGAACTTGCCCAACGACAATGTGTCGCCTTCTTCCACAGTCAAGTGTCCCAATACCTTAGCGTCGCTCAGGCGATTGTTCAGAGCAAGCCATGGCCTTGCGGCGAGCAGAGAGTCTGAGTAGTTGCCTTCCTTCAATGTCTGGGTCTTGCCGATAGTGATGTCAAATAATGAGCGTTCAAACATCTGGCTGTGTACAGGGGATGTATGTCCGTCTTCGGTCACAATCTGATAGTAGAGCCAGTGTGTGCCCTCTTCCAGACTTGCCATATCGTGCGACAGTATTCCCGAAGTGTAATCTCTCGTTTGAATATTTGTAGTGTCATTATCCACCCAATAGCGCACTGTCTTTGGCACATACTTGCCTTCAATGGTACTGATACTTCCATCTTCAGATACCTTTATGAACATACGCACGTGTGTAGAAGACACATGCCCCTCATCAGTTACCAACTGATAATACAGCGTATGCATACCGTCTTCAAGTTTTGACGCATCGAGTGTGAACGATTTGCCGTTGTAATTGCCTGTATTAACCACGCCTTTGCGGTCAAACCAATAGCGAACACTTTTCACAACGTAAGAACTTGAAAACGCACTGTTACTTACGGCATCCGATACTTTTATAAATGTACGTGAAGACACGGACGAGGTATGTCCGTCCTTTGTCAGCAGTTGATAATACAATGTATGCACACCGTCATCGAGTGATGAGGCATCAAGAGTAAAGCTGTTACTGCTATATGTCCCAGTTTGAATGTCGCCTGTTCGGTCAAACCAGTACCTCACTCCAGTTACGACATATTTGTCAGAAATAGAACTTAGGCTTTCTGCATCTGACACTTTAATAAATGTACGAGAGGATACAGACGAAGTATGTCCGTCCTTTGTCAGCAGTTGATAGTACAATGTATGTATGCCGTCATCGAGCGATGAGGCATCAAGAGTAAAGCTGTTACCGGTGTAGTCACTTGTCTGAAGGTCTCCGCCTCGGTCATACCAATATCGCACCTTACTGACTACATACGAGTCAGAAATAGAGCTGATGCTCTCGGCATCTGATATTTTGATGAATGTCCGTGAATAGGTAGGCGAGACATCTCCTTCTGTCGTAACCAGCTGATAATAGAACGTATGAAATCCGTCAATCAGCTTTGACGCATCGAAGGTGATTTGCTTTCCGCTATACGTCATTTGTTGAGGCTCACCAGTGCGGTCGTACCAATACCGCACTTTCGCCACTTTATACGTAGAGGAAAGAATGTCATCATCAGCCCATGACCACAAACATATCGGCAACAGGAAGAGTAATAATAATCTTCTCATAACCTTATGTTCTTTAGTCGTAACAATTATTATTCCCTGTCTAACTCAATCGTTACATCAAGTTTGCCTTCGCGGGAAGTGGTTTGACCATTACCGATTGAAAGAGTGGAAATGATGGGATAGCGCACTTTTGTAGTATAGCCAATGCCGCCATACATTCCAACTTCCTTGCCGTCTGTGCCTAAGTACTTCTTGGCAAATTCTTCTTGGAGGATGAAGTTGGCTTGGTCGCTGAATGCTGTGTTGAGATCAAATTTTGCACCAAGATGTGTACACTTCTCTGTATATGCTATTCCTTCGAACGCACTATGACCATGATAACCATCAGTATTAGCATCAGTACTAAAAGAAATACTATTTATTGCAATTGCCGAATTTGGTAGAAAATGTATTGTAGTACCATACTTGCCACTATAATAATATCCACTAAATTTTATTATTGAATTCTCTAATGCAGAATATGCCATCGCATTCACATTATCAAAATTTAAATAGCAATTTCTAAACATTGTATTTGATACCTCTGACCTTGTTGTCCAACACATTCCTGTAATATAGCAATTCATCACCTTAATATCCGTATAGCTCGCACTATTCGACTTGAATTCACCATTCATCCAACAATTATAAAAGTTCACCTTTACAGTTGTAGTATCTGAAGGACTATTCTTCTCCAAAACATTTACAGCATTGCAACGTGTCTTGATAATATTCACTGTTCCTGCCGTCTCAGCGCTGCCATCACTATAGATATTCATCGTATTCTGGAGATAAAGACCTTCAAGGTTTACAGTGCGACTTGCGTCCTGAGCATAAACATCAAAAGCAGTAGAGATATAGGTCTTTTTGTTCTGTTCAAGCTGAGCAAGGCCAATGCCTCGAATCGTCACACCTTTGGTAATGTTAGGACAAGTGAATGTGCCAGAAGAGAGAGTAATAACATCGCCATCCTCAGCTGCATTATAAGCCGCAGTCAGCGCAGTGTTGTTATAAAAGTTAGTGTACTCGCCGTTGTGCTCAAGAGTCGCAACGAATGTGTCCTGTGCCATGGCACAAGTGCTCACAAAGATTGATGTTAAAATCAAAAACAACTTTTTCATAATTTTCCTTTTTTATTATGTTATACTTAATTTATCTCTATAGTCTTTAGGCACAAAAAAGCGTGGAACATCCTGTTGTCCATTCCACGTATCGAGGCTCTCGCATTGCCTTATCCTGTTGAACAGACAACGTCAGAGCCCACGCCGATA
>JBJEAV010000449.1:4917-6117 GCA_051869395.1 Prevotella sp. | reverse complement strand
CTGTAAGGGCGACATAACATAGGATAGGGCGTAAGCCCTATCATTTGAGGCCTCCTCCTCCCTCCCCCCTCCCTCCCGCCGACGGCGGGAGGGAGGGGGGAGGGGGAGAGAAAACATTCCCTACACAGGGTTGACACCCTGTGCTAATCTATGTCGCCCTTTCAGGGCTATGACCCTGTGCTCAATGACACAGATATGTCGTTATGACATTTCCGTCATAGTACTCAGAGCCTGAAATTACGGCATTTGAGGGAATAGAAGGAGAGACAGTGCCTCGTGAGACAGTCACGGGTGCTGTCTCTACTCGTATCTCGTCCCAGAATCCCGCGTCAATAAACTGGCGGTGGGTGTATGCCCCACCCTCCACAATCAGCGACTGCACCTTGCGCTCATACAGACATTGCATCAGCTGCGGAAGCATCGGTAGGGTAGGGTCAATCTCCAGGAAACAAGGATTCTTGGAGTCAAGTACAAGACGCATCGGGTTCTTTCCCCACCATGTCCTAACCGTCAGCGAGGGATGATCCCTTAGTGCAGTGGTATGACCCACGAGTATGGCATCGTTTTCCGCCCTTAGCTTATGGCTCAGCATCTGGGTGAATGGGGTGGAGAAGGTGTAGGGCATGAAGTCCTTGTCCATATATCCGTCCTGCGACTGTGCCCATTTTAGTATGATATATGGCCGGTGTTTCTCGTTGAAAGTCATGAACCGGTTGTTCAGTCTTCGACATTCCTCCTCCAATACTCCAACCCTCACCTCAATGCCGGCATCACGCAATTTGTTTATACCACGTCCCGAAACCTCGGCGAATGGGTCAACGCATCCCACGACAACCCTCTTAACGCCCTTGCTCACTATGAGGTCAGCACATGGAGGAGTCTTGCCGTAGTGGGAGCATGGTTCAAGACTCACGTATATCGTTGACTGAGCCAGCAGGTGCTCGTCCTCGGGCTTTACCGACGCAAAGGCGTTCACCTCGGCATGCCCCTCGCCACATCTCACGTGATAACCCTCGCCGATGATTCTGTCGTCACACACTATCACCGCCCCGACCATAGGATTCGGTCGGGCGTTCTGTCTGCCGTTGGCTGCAATTTGCAGGCAGCGGCGCATATATATAATGTCCTTTTCTTCTTTCATAACTGCAAAATTACAGTTTTTTTCCCGATATTCCACAAATAATTAGTATAAATCTTGCA
>JBJEAV010000449.1:0-4817 GCA_051869395.1 Prevotella sp. | reverse complement strand
TACCCCGAAGGCGAGGCTAAAGCTGTGGTGCGCACACTGCTCACCGACAAATACGGTATGTCCATGGCGGATATGCTCTGCTGCGATGTGGAAGAATATGCCGATGCCGACTCCATTACTGCCGATTTAGAGAGACTTATGGCATACTGTCCAGTGCAGTATGTCGTGGGTAAGGCGTGGTTTTGCGACCGCCAGTTCATTGTGCGCCCCGGATGCCTTATTCCCCGTCCCGAGACCGAGGAACTGTGCCAAAGGATAATCACCGACTATCTCCAACATAAGCCACTCAATAATGATAATGGAAAACCTTCAATCCTCGACGTAGGCACAGGTAGCGGATGTATTGCCGCCACACTTTCCCTTGGTATAACCGGTGCCGATGTGGATGCCTGGGATATCTCCGATGATGCCATTGCCATAGCCCGCGATAATGTGCGCACACTCGGAGCCAATGTCAACGTGATGAAATGCGATGCCCTTAATCCACCCTCCGATGTTGAGAAATACGACATTATAGTCAGCAATCCTCCCTATATCTGCCAAAGTGAAAGCATCGATATGGATGCCAATGTGATGCAGTATGAACCCCACACCGCCCTCTTCGTCCCCGACGACAATGCCCTGTTGTTCTATCGCAGCATAGCCCATTATGCGTCTTCCGCTCTGAAACATGGCGGAACCCTATATTTTGAAATCAATCCCCTCTATGCCGAAGACATGAGGAATATGCTCATCAATGAGCATCTGTCAAATCCGGCAATCCGGATAGACCAGTTTGAAAAACAAAGATTCATAAAATCAACGAGAATATGACATACGAAATGGCATTGCAGCGGCTCACCGCACTATGCGCCTCCGCCGAGCACTGCGAATACGAGATGACCGAGAAGATGCGCAAGTGGGAAGTTGAAGAAGCCGACCGTGAGCGCATTATGGAATATCTGCGAAAGGCAAAGTTCGTGGATGACGAACGCTATGCCCGCGCCTTCGTCAAGGACAAGATAAAATACAACAAGTGGGGAAGGCGCAAGGTGGAGCAGGGCTTGTGGGCAAAGCATATTGCCGAGGACATCCGCCAGAGGGTGCTCGACGAGGTGGATGACAGTGACTATAAGTCTGTTCTGGTGGATTTGCTGAAGTCTAAGCGTCGTGGCATAAAGGCAGAGAGCGACTACGAGCTTAACCGTAAGTTGGTGAAGTATGCCATGTCGAGGGGATTCGATTATCATATTATCAGACAATGTATCGACTGCGATGAATTTCCTGAGGAAGATTGCTGACTATTTTCTTCCCCGCCGATGTGTGGTGTGCAATAAGAGGCTTCATGAGGGCGAGATGGTCATTTGCAGCCATTGCCTCTTGGCTAATCCTATGGATGGCGTGTTCGGTTCCGACGACGACAACTATATGGTTGACTGTCTGAAGGGATTCGGCGAAGTGGTCAGGGCTAATGCATTGTTTGAGTTCCATCCCAAGAGTGCAATGGCGGATCTTGTCTATAAGATGAAATACCGGGGTAGGGCAGAGATTGGTGTCCTTATGGGTCGCCATGCGGCGATGCTCCTTTCCTCCCGTGGATTCTTCGACGGGGTGGATTTGATAGTGCCTGTGCCTCTCACCCGCAAGCGTCGTCGCCAGCGCGGATTCAACCAGAGCGAGATGATTGCCGAGGGCATATCCGATGTTACGGGAATAAGCGTAAACCGCAAGTCATTCCGCCGAGTGCGTTTCACTGGCAGTCAGACCACTCTCAGGGGCGAAGAACGAATGTCCAATGTGGATGGCGCTTTCCGTTTGGCTGTCCCGGATGCTCTCTCCGCAAGGCATGTCCTTATGGTGGACGACATCTTCACCACAGGTGCCACCATGTCGGCATGTATGCGCGAGATAAGTGCCAATACAAGCGGCACGAGGTTCTCAATTCTCACTTTGGGACTGACAAAATCGTAATACATCGGCAAATTATGCAATTTTAACTTTCTTTTCTGCGTCTTTCGCCAAAGATTGATTATTTTTGCAGAATGAAATGAAAACAACAATAAAATAGTATATAAAATGGAAGCAACAAAGAAACTTTTCGCAGAGAAACTGCTGAATGTTAAGGCTATCAAATTGCAGCCTAACAACCCCTTCACATGGGCATCCGGATGGAAGTCGCCCATCTATTGTGACAACCGTAAGACCCTCTCGTTCCCCGACCTCCGCACATTCGTGAAAATCGAGCTGTGCCACTCCATCCAGGAGAACTTCCCCGAGGCTGAGGCAGTGGCTGGTGTTGCCACAGGAGCCATCGCACAGGGTGCCCTCGTGGCTGACCAGTTGGGCAAACCGTTCGTGTATGTGCGCAGCAAACCAAAGGACCATGGTATGGGCAATCTTATCGAGGGCGAACTGCCCGCAGGTGCCAAGGTGGTGGTTGTCGAGGATCTTATCTCCACTGGCGGAAGCAGCCTGAAGGCTGTTGATGCCCTGCGTGCCGCCGGTTACGAGGTGGTAGGCATGGTTGCTTCCTACACCTATGGTTTCCCCGTTGCCGAGGAGGCTTTCAACAATGCCGGCGTAAAGCTCGTCACCATCAGCGACTATGCCCACGTGGTGGAGGTAGCTGCCGCCACAGGATATATCAAGCCCGAGGATGTCGAAGTGCTGCACGAGTGGCGCAAGGACCCGGCTAATTGGGGAAAGTAAAAAAAATATATTATGGGAAAGACAAGATTTGAAAGTACAATAAAGCAGATACCTTATCCTCAGCAGGCGGTGTATGACATGCTCAGCAACCTTGAAAACATCTCCAAGGTGATGGACCGCATACCTGAGGACAAGATTAGTGACATGGAGTTCGACCGCGACCACGTCAGCATGACTGTTGACCCCGTGGGATTCATCAAACTCGCAGTGTGTGACAGGGAAGAACCCAAGTGTATAAAGTTCCAGACGGAGCAGTCGCCCGTCCCCTTCTATGTGTGGATTCAGATGCTCCCCGTAACCGAAACCACCAGCAAGATGAAGGTAACCGCCGAGGCTGACCTCAACCCCTTCATCAAGTCAATGGTGCAGAAACCCCTCCAGCAGGGCGTAGAGCAAATTGCCGAGGGACTGGCGAGGATACAATACTGTTAGGAATTAGGAATTATTTAATTAATTAAATTGAAGTTTCGAATGTATATTTTAAAACACAAAGACACAAAGGGACAAAGTTTTCTTTGGACACAAAGATAACAAGCGACTTAAAAGTCGCCACAAAGCCTTGCGGATGGAAACTTTGTGGGCTTTGTTAAAAGCAGCTTTGCTGCTCTTTGTATCTTCTGACAGCGAAAAATGCTTTGTTTCTTCGTGTCTTTGTGTTTAATAACTCAACTTTCGGAAGTAAGGGAAACTTTAATTTTTTAATATTTTAATTTTTTAATATCACGTAGTGATGAAACTTTGGGAAAAGAATTTTGAGATAAACAAGGAAATAGAACGCTTCACTGTGGGGCGTGACCGCGAGATGGACATGTATCTCGCCAAATACGACGTGCTTGGGTCAATGGCTCACATCACAATGCTCGAGTCCATCGGTCTGCTCGAAAAGGACGAACTGACGCAACTGCTCGCCGAACTGAAGAATATCTACCGTTCTTGCGAGAAAGGCGAGTTTGTCATCGAGGACGACGTTGAGGACGTTCACTCACAGGTGGAGATGCTCCTCACCCGCCGACTTGGCGATATGGGAAAGAAAATCCATAGCGGACGCTCCCGCAACGACCAGGTGCTCGTTGACCTTAAGCTCTTCACGCGCCACCAGCTCAAGGACATCGCCGACGAGGTAAAGAGCCTCTTTGACGAACTCATAGCCAAGAGCGAACAGTATAAGGAAGTGCTTATGCCTGGATATACCCACCTTCAGGTGGCGATGCCCAGCTCCTTCGGTTTGTGGTTCGGGGCATACGCCGAGAGCCTTGCCGACGACCTGCTCTTCCTGCAGGCTGCCTACAGGATGACCAACCGCAATCCCCTTGGTTCAGCCGCGGGATATGGTTCGTCGTTCCCACTCAACCGCACCATGACAACCGAGCTGTTGGGATTTGACTCCATGGATTATAATGTGGTGTATGCCCAGATGGGACGTGGCAAGATGGAGCGCAACGTGGCGTTCGCCATTGCCACCATAGCCGGCACACTCGCCAAGATGGCTTTCGACGCATGTATGTTCAACAGTCAGAATTTCTCGTTCGTCAAGCTGCCCAAGGAGTGTACCACCGGTTCTTCCATCATGCCTCACAAGAAAAACCCCGATGTCTTCGAACTTATACGTGCCAAGAGCAACAAACTGCAGTCGCTGCCCCAGCAGGTGATGCTGATAATGAACAACCTACCAGTGGGCTATTTCCGCGACCTGCAGATTATCAAGGAGGTCTTCCTCCCCGCCTTCGACGAGCTGAAGGACTGTCTGCAGATGGCAGCGTATATCATCAACAAGATAGAGGTGAACGAACATATCCTCGACAATCCGATGTACGACCCGATGTTCTCAGTGGAGGAAGTCAACCGCCTCGCCGCCAACGGCATGCCTTTCCGTGATGCCTACAAGAAGGTGGGTCTCGACATAGAGGCTGGCAACTTCGTGCCCGACAAGAACATCCGCCACACCCACGAGGGCAGCATTGGCAATCTCATGAACGACAAGATCAAGTCCCTCTTCGACTCCATCCTCTCCGGTTTCCACTTCGAGCGCATGGAGGAGGCGGAGAAGGCACTTCTAGGATGATTTATTAAACACAGAGGCTGCGCATCGAAAAACCACTTGAGTGATTTATAGCCCTGTAAGGGCGACA
>JBJEAV010000448.1:2566-6134 GCA_051869395.1 Prevotella sp. | reverse complement strand
ATCTACTTCATCCCCATCAAGGACAGGAAACCTCGGGTGTATATTGACGGGAAAGAAATTAAGGGAGTTAAGGAAGTGAAAGAAGTTAAGGAAGTTAAGGGAGTTAAAGGAGTTAAAGACATTAGTATATGCGTATTGGATAAGGGGTTGGCTCAGAGGGCATTCAAGATTGACGGCAGGATGTATTTTGCCAGCCATGAAGGCGGAATACTGTTCAAGGACAACGGTATCATATACGAAGAGTATTGGGCTAAGGACAATGCCGCGGATGTCAAGTTCACGCTTGCCAAGCGATGCGGCGAACCGCGAACCATCAGTATGGGAACGCAGAAGGTGGCAGCAATGCCTGTTGACAATGACTTTGACAATGCTCAGGTATATATCATCGATATACCATCTGCCGATGACAACACATTCCTACAAATAAACTACCAAGGTGACTGTGCAAGGGTATATGCCGACGGCAAACTCGTGGAGGATAATTTCTGGAACGGCAAACCTATGCTTGTACGCACATCGCAACTCGAAGGAAAACGTGTGGAACTCAAGATTCTGCCACTCAGAAAGGATGCCCCGATATATCTGCAAAAAGAACAGAGAGACATACTTCAGGCAGCCGAGGGCAGTTATCTGCTTAACCTCCTGTCCATCGAGATAATCCGCAGAAATACCGAAAGACATGGCGCACCCGAAAAGGGCATAATACCCCTTGCGGGAACATGGAAATTCCGCATCGACCGCAACGGCGAGGGAGAAAAGGGGGGATGGTATATGCCTGACTTTGACTTCGACGATGAGATAGCGCTGCCCGCCTCCATGCCACAACGAATGAAGGGCGACGACATCAGCGTCAACACCCGATGGACGGGTGCCATCTACGACTCAAGCTACTACCACAACCCGTTTATGGAGCAATACCGCAAGGCGGGAAAGGACATGAAACTGCCCTTTTTCCTCACTCCCGACAAGCACTATACGGGCAAGGCTTGGTATAAGACCACAGTGAACATACCCGAAGGCGACAAGCGACGCTTCCGCCTCTATATGGAAAGACCCCACATAGCCTCAACACTATGGGTGAACGGCAAGAAAATAGGTACGGAGAACTCCCTTTCCACACCCCACGTATATGACCTTGCCGACGCACTGAAGGATGGCGAGAACACCATCGCCGTATGTATCGACAACGACCCCAAGGCAGCTGACGTAGGTCAGGACTCCCACTCCATCTCCGACCAGACACAAGGCAACTGGAACGGCATTGTGGGAAGAATCGAACTGCAACCCATAACATACATCGACAGTATCAAGGTGTATCCCGATGTGGATGCAAGGAAAGTGACAGTGCGCCTTGTACTCAACTCGTTAGACCAGGACGAGAATGCCACGGTGAGCATAGGATGCGAGTCGTTCAACACCGACAAACGCCATTCTGTAAGCATCGCTCCCTTATCGACACGGCTTGTCAAGGGCGACACAAAGACACTTGTTCTAAGCCTCGACATGGGCGACGGCATGCTGCTGTGGGATGAGTTTAATCCGCAACTGTATCGCCTGAATATAGATGTGAAGACCAAGAACGGAACGGCACACGGCGAGACGGTGTTCGGCATGAGGAAGATGGAGATACGCGAAAAGATGTTCTACGTCAACGGCAGGCAGACCATACTCCGCGGCACGGTGGAGAGCTGCTGCTTCCCAAATACCGGTTATCCACCCACCGACCTTGAATCATGGCGCGCCATATTCGGGACATGCAAGAAATGGGGTCTCAACCATGTCAGATTCCACTCCTACTGTCCTCCCGAAGCGGCATTCCTTGCCGCCGACCTCACCGGCATTTATATCCAACCCGAAGGACCTTCATGGCCCAACCACGGCGTGAAGTTGGGTAGGGGCGAATTTATCGACGACTATCTCATCAGTGAGAGCAAGAGGATAGCCGACGAATATGGCAATCATCCATCCTTTGCCTTCTTCGCCTTCGGCAACGAACCAGCCGGCAACTGGGTGAAATGGTGCAACGAAATGATGCCCGTGATGCAAGGGTATGACCCGCGACATCTGTATGCAGGATTCTCAGTAGGCGGAGGATGGGCATGGCAACCCAAGACGGAGTTTGCAGTGAAGGCGGGAGCACGAGGACTTGGTTCGTGGAACAAAAGCCACCCGGAATCTGAGGCAGACTTCAGCGACAACATATCTATATATAAAGGTAAGGATATGCCGGGAACTCCCATCAACATCCCCTTCGTGAGCCACGAGACAGGACAGTGGTGCGCATTCCCCAACTTCTCCGAGATTGGCAAGTACAAGGGAGTGAACAAGGCACGCAACTTCGAGATATTCCGCGACCTGCTGAAAGCCAACGGCATGGAAAGCCGTGGCAAGGACTTCCTCATGGCATCAGGCAAACTTCAGGCTCTTTGCTATAAATATGAGTTGGAGCGTCATCTGAGGACTCCCAAGTATGCAGGATTTCAACTCCTCGCGCTCAACGACTACAGTGGACAAGGTTCTGCCTTGGTGGGACTCACTGATGTCTTCTATGATGACAAGGGTTATATCTCCGCCCCTGAGTTCCGCGAGTTCTGTTCGCCGATTGTACCGTTGGCGAAGTTCGGCAAGTTCACTTACACCACCGATGAGACCTTCAATGCCGAGATAAGCCTATCGCAATTTTCCGACAAGGAAATACCTAATGCCAAGGCTCATTGGGAGATAACCTGTGGCGAAAGTTCTTTGGCAGAAGGCGACTTCGAAGTGCACAATATTCCCGTCGGTCAGAACATCCCATTAGGAAATATCTCCGTACCATTGCCAAGCATTAGCAAGGCAGCCAAATACACACTCACAGTAAGCATCCCTGGAACAGAAGCGCGCAACCACTGGGACTTCTGGGTGTATGACACCAAGGCTTGCGACATACCCCAAAATACAAAAGACCAAGTATGGAACGGTATCTACATCACCGACACCCTCAACGCCAAGGCACAGAAGGTATTGGACAACGGCGGCAAGGTGCTTATCCTCGCAGCAGGAAAAGTAAGCTATGGCAAGGAGGTAAAGCAAAACTTCACTCCCGTGTTCTGGAACACCTCATGGTTTAAGATGCGCCCTCCCCACACCACGGGTATCTTCGTAGAGTCTGAGCATCCCGTATTCAGCTATTTCCCTACAGACTATCACAGCGACATGCAGTGGTGGGAACTGGTCAACAGGGCACAGGTGATGCAGCTGACCGACTTCCCCCATGACTACCTGCCCTTGGTGCAGAGCATCGACACATGGTTTGTGTCGAGAAAAATCGGTATGCTGATTGAGGCGAACATTGGCAAGGGGCGGCTCATGATGACAACGATGGACCTCACATCCGACCTCGCCCACCGTCACGTGGCGCGTCAGATGCTACATTCCATCCTCCGCTACATGCAGTCAGATGCCTTCCGTCCCCAATGGACGATATCCCCCACCCTCATCTCCGACCTCTTCAACAAGGTGGCGGGCGAAGTGGATATGTTCACCAACGGCTCACCCGACGAACTAAAGCCCAAACTCGTTTTTTAAT
>JBJEAV010000448.1:0-2466 GCA_051869395.1 Prevotella sp. | reverse complement strand
TTCGTCACATTTTTAGTCTTTTCGTCACATTTTTGCTTAATCTTTGCAGCAAATCCGATGTTTGTTGCGTCTAACAGACAAAAACATTTTGAATTAAGAGAATATGAAAGCAAAAATGATGACTATGGCTGCCTTGATGATAATGATGACATCGGCAGCGGACGCACAGACGGAAAAGAAGTTGACCGACTTCAACGACACTACGTTCACACTGAACGAGGTGACAGTGAAAAGCAGTTTGCCCAAATCGAGAGTGAAGGGCGACGCAATGCGTACCATTATTAATGGCACAATATTAGAGAAAGCTGGCAAGGCCACCGACGTGCTCAACCGCATTCCGCAACTGAAAGCCGACAAGGACGGAGGTGTGGAGGTGTTCGGTCGTGGAGGCGCCGAGGTGTATATCAACGGCAGGAAGGTGCAGGACCTGAAAGAACTCACTCGCATCTCATCTGAGCAGATAAAGAGTGTTGACGTGATACAGAATCCCGGTGCCCGCTATGCCGCAAGCGTGAAGGCGGTGGTGAGGATTCAGTTGAAGAAAGCCCAGGGCGAGGGATTCAGCTTCAGGGAGAATCTCGGAACACAATATCAGTATGGGCCTGCCATCAGCAACAACCTCGACCTCAACTATCGTACAGGCGGACTCGACATAACAGGCTCTTTCTGGTGCGGCTCATACAACATCTACGAGTCATTCCAAAAGAATAATCTCACTTATAATGTCGGTCCCGACCACTATTCGGGTCATAGTGAGCAGGATATGAAAAACAAGTGGAGCGCATGGTCGCCACAGCTTCAGCTGAACTATATGTTCGACGACAATCATTCCATCGGTGCATTCTATAAGTATGACCGCCATCCTTCGGACAAGTACGACGGTTGGTTGCATACCGACACCTACGAGAACGGCAATTTCTTAGAGCGTTCGGAGAGCGACATCATCAAGCACACATCCTCGAAGAAGCATATCTTTAATGCCTACTACAATGGAAAGATAGGCAAATTAGGTATCGACTTCAACATCGACGGACTCTTCGATGATACCGAAGACCCAAACAGCACCAAGGAGACGACCTTCGACAAGGAAGGCAACAAGACTTATCGCACGGTGGATAACATAACGCTCAGCAGCAATAATTTCTGGGCAACAAAGCTCATCTTCACATATCCCGTATTGAAAGGCAACCTCTCTGTGGGTGGCGAGTATAGCCATAACAACCGCAAGGATGCCTATTCATTCGAGACCAAGGAGACACTTCCTGTGAAATCTACCGACAACAAGATCAAGGAGACAGCCACATCGGCATTCGTGGAATACGGAAGACAATTCGGCCGACTCTTCGCACAGGTGGGATTGCGATATGAGCACTTGAACAACGACTACTACAACTTCGGCAAGAAAGAGGAAGACGTGAGCCGCTCTTATGGCGACTGGTTTCCTACTGCTGTTGTGAGTATGCCCGTAGGCAAATGGCAGCTGAGCCTCTCCTATCGCAAGGACATCAAGCGTCCGGCATACGACCAGCTCACCAGTTCCACCATATATATAAATAAATATACATATCAGACAGGTAATCCGTATCTGAAACCTACATACACGCATAATGTGGTGCTCAATGTGGCATACAAGGCACTTAATGTCGCCATTGACTATGCACGCACCAAGGATGTGGTCACTCTGCTCACAGAGCCTTATCCGGGAAGCGACGACCCGCTGCTCAGCATACTTCATCCGAAGAACTGCTCGGATGGATATGACAAACTTACCATCATGCCGTCGTACAGACCGACGATAGGCAAGTGGCATCCGATGTGGGCAGCAGGACTGGTGCTGCAGAACTACAAGACATTCACCGCCGATGGTTCGGAGATGACGATGAATCACCCCTTTGCACAGTTTATATGGAACAACGACATCGAACTGCCCAAGTCCTTCCGACTGAATGCCTCGATGCAGCTCAACACCAAGGGAGACTATGACAACTTCCGCATGTCAACCGAGGCATTTAACGTGTCAGTGGGCGTGCAGCGCGACTTCAATCTCAAGCGTCTTGGAACACTCACTGCCGACCTCCGCTGTTATGACATATTCAACACCAACAAGACGGGAACAACCATCTATGGTATACGCGAACTGACGGTAGAGAACCGTGCCCGCCGTGTCTTCTCGCTCGACCTCACATGGAAGTTCAACGAGGCACGCAGCAAGTATAAGGGCACTGGTGCCGGCAAGAGTCAGAAGGACAGAATGTAATACGACTTGAAAGATATGAGGGTTAATAACCTTAACGGCATAGGATTATTAATCTTAATGCCGAAAGGTTATTAACCTTCCTAATTACCACTTCCGAAAGTTGAGTTAATTACAATAAAAGGTCATTACCGTCACCGGTTCCGTTTTCTAAGTAGAGAATCATTTCTTCTTCCCCTGAGCCAGCCAACAACTGTCGGTGCCCAATCTCA
>JBJEAV010000447.1:0-6148 GCA_051869395.1 Prevotella sp. | reverse complement strand
AAGTGGGAGCAGTATATTATAATAGTCCCAGCCCCCCTCCAACTCCCCCAAGGGGGAGGGAAGGCTGCGCACGGTATTCAGCATACTAAATCCCCCCTCGGGGGGCTTGGGGGGGCTGTTATCCTCGGCTCCGACAAGCGCGGCACTATCTACGGCATATACGAACTCTCGCGCCAGCTCGGCGTGTCGCCATGGTATTGGATGGCTGACGCTCCAATAGCCAAGCACGATGAGGTATGGGTGAAGCCCGGAGTATATACCGACGGCGAACCGAAGGTGAAATACCGTGGCATCTTTATCAATGACGAATGGCCCTCGTTCGGCACATGGTGCAATAACCAGTTTGGCGGTGTCAACTCCAAGGCATACTCCAAGATATTCGAACTGCTGTTGCGCCTGAAAGCCAATTATTTCTGGCCTGCCATGTGGGCATCGGCATTCAATGAGGATGACCCCCTCAATCCGAAGGTGGCAGACGAGATGGGTATTGTGATGGGAACATCCCATCATGAGCCGATGATGCGTGCCCACAAGGAATATACCAGGCGACGCGAAGAGGTGGGTCCTTGGGATTATGCCAAGAACCCCAAAGGCATTGAGAAGTTCTTCACCGATGGAATCGAGAATTCAAAGGACTATGAGAACATAATTACAATCGGAATGCGAGGTGACGGTGACGTTGCCATGGGAACCGGCAATGATGCCGACAATATGAAAACGCTGAAGAATGTCATTGATGCCCAGCGCCGTATAATAAGTAAGGTGCATAAGAAGAAGGCGAATGAGGTGCCCCAGATGTGGGCGATATTCACCGAGGTGCAGAGATATTATGATGCGGGATTCACTGTTCCCGATGATGTGACATTGCTATTCTGTGACAATAACTGGGGATATATAAGGAGAATGGGCAAAGCCCCCCACCGTCTCCCCCAAGGGGGAGAGAAGGCTGCGCACAACAAATCGCGTTGGACATCCCCCCAAGGGGGGCTTGGGGGGGCTGGTATGTACTACCACATCGACATGAACGGCGGCCCGTGGAACGACCGATGGGTGAACACCACCACCATCCCCAAACTGCGCGAGCAATTCAACCTTGCTTATAAGTCGGGCATCGACCGTATATGGATTATCAACGTGGGCGACCTTAAGCCCAAGGAGGTGCCTATCGACTTCATCATGAACTATGCGTGGAATCCCGATGCCATACAGCCAGGCGACGAGCAGCGTTGGCTCGAAGACTTCGCCGCAAGTATCTTCGGCAAGGAATATGCCGTGGAGATTGCCGACATCATCGCCAAGTATAGCAAGTATAACCTATGGCGCAAGGCTGAGGCCCAATATCCAGGTATATTCAACAACGAGGAGATGCTCAAGACAAATGCCTTGTGGCAGTCGCTCGTGGTGAGATGCGAGAACCTTAAGGCGAAGTTGCCAAAGGAGGCACAGGATGCCTTCTGGCAGCTGGTGTATTATCCGGCAGTGGGCAGTGCCGGTGTGGCTCAGATATACAACTATACCACCATGGGCGACTCGCTCTCCGTTGAGGCTCTGATGGAGAAGGACCGTCGCCTCACCGACTATTATAATAAGGAACTGGCTGGAGGAAAGTGGAACGGCATGATGCTCGACAACCATATAGGCTACACCAAGTGGTCGATACCCGACAAGAACTATAATCCCATGACTCTCGGATTCAAGGTGGAACACGACCTTGCTCCCAAGCCAACTACCGAATATTCCATTCCTGCCTATAAATATAATAATAAGGTGGACGGAAAGGATGCGAAGTGGATATTCCTGCCTGATCTCGGACGTGGCGAGGGATGTATGGGCAGCGATAATGTAGTTGCCGTTTCCGACGTGTCAGGCAATGGTGCTGCTCTTGAATACGAAATCGACTTGAAGACGGATATGGTTGCCATAGGCATACTGCCCACTCAGGACATACGTCCCGAGCGCGGATTGCGTCTCGGAGTGCAGATAGACAATCAGCCGATGCAGGTTATCGATGCTCGACAGGGATTAGTGGATACCTTCGGGGAATATACTCCGCAGAATCTCGCCGTTTCCAAGGTTCTCAAACCCCTACCCGCTCCCAATGGACTTCTTCTCAGCGGTTGGTATAAGGGCAAGCGTCTGCCCCGTCGTGACGAGGTGTTCGACAACCTTCGCTGGCTTGGTGTTCCCGTCGATGCGACTCCCGGCAGGCACACTCTTCGCATAGTGATGATTGACCCCGAAATAGTAGTGGAGCAAATCGTTGTTAATCCCGACAACTCGCATTACAGTTATTTCGGGAATAACTAAGTAGGTCAGAACGTCACGTATGATGACAGTCTCTTGATAGCCTCCTTGGGGAAGTCGGGACTTGTGGAAAGTTGCTGAAGACTGCTGATGCGGCCGTGGATTCGACGGTAGTCAGTGATGGCTTTTGCCTGATAATAATTGATGTAAGGATGACGTTTCAACTCCGCCAATGTCATGGAGTTGAGGTTTAGACGGCGAGGCGAGGGATTTTCAATAATAAAATAATTCTTTGCCTCCGCTGGAAAACCCTCGATTTCATCGAGTTGGTCGATGCTCACATAGCCGCCGAGGCGCTCTCCGTAGCGGATGATTGCCTTGGAATAATAGCTGCCGATACCCGGAATACGTTGAAGTTCCGTGGTGTCGGCAGTATTTAGTATAATATGCTCCCCCGGGGAAATCTTCCTTTTGGGTATAGGAATGAGTTCCTTGGAGTCATGACTGTCATGATTATCAGTAGATGTACGTCTGTCATGATTATCCATGCCCACATATTCCGCGGCAGTCATAGAATATTCCTTGGCAATGCGGATATATGGCAGAAGTTGCTTGTATTGATGGGCGGAAAGACCGTAGAGCTGGGCGAAATCCTCCGGTTTGCGATATATACCTCCATGCGAACGGTACTTATAAATGTTCCTCACCTGCCATGGACGAAGTCCAAGTTTCAGCAGGGCAGTACTGTCAGCAGTGTTAGGGTCGAAATAAAACAGTTCTACGGAATTTAGTTCCGTAGCATAATAATACTTCTTGTCCTTTTTCTTCGGATAATATCTTCGCTGTGAGTATGACGAGTCTCTTCCTTGACTGTCGGAATGACTCTTCCCGTATTCGCCAAGCACCCACAGGAAGCCGCAACCGAAGACTATCAGCAGCACAAGTGCCGCTATAGCCTGTCGGTCGCGTTTCGAGAAATAGGACTTTATCATAAGTCGTATATTACTTGATAATGATTCCGCCGTTGGGCTGGATTATGACCTTGGCCTTGCCCTTGGCATCCACCTTTATCTTACCGAGTGTGGATTCTGGCCACAGGCTCTTCTTCGACGGTTTGTCGTAGTAGTATGCAGCCGTGGTGCCTGCGAACATCGGGATGTCGATGTCGAGTTTCAATGGTTCGGTTGTGGCATTAAGACCTACGATGTACCACTTCTCGCCGCTTCTTCGTGCCATCACTATATATTTGCCAGGATAGCCGTCGATGAACCTTGTCTCATCCCATGATGTGGGCACTTCTTTCAGGAAGTCAAGCTCCATCTGAGGAAGGTCGGTGAGGTTGTTGGGCTGCATGGCAATGCACTGCACGCTTGTCTGAATAACAATAGCGGCTGCCATCTCGAAGATGTCGGATGTATAGCGGCGATGACGGCTCTTGTTGTCGGGAGACATATAGCGGTTCATTATCGTGCCTCCCCAATCCATTGATGCCACTGCGTTGCGGCAGAAGGGATGCATGGTAAGCTCAAAACCTTCCTGTATGGCGTGATGCTCATTGAAGAACGTGTTCTCGGATGCCAGTACAGCCTCGCTTGCCACGTAGTTGGGATACATCCTTTCCCATCCGCGGGGCAGTGTGCAACCATGGAAAATCACCTGGATTCCGAAGTCGTTGGCATCGGTTAGGATGTCCTCATATAGCTGCATGGTGTGCTGCTTGTCGCCAGCAAAGAAATCCACCTTTATTCCCTTCACACCGATACTCTTCAACCAAGCCATCTCCTTGCGGCGGGCGAGGGTGGTGTTCATGCACTGCTTCGGAGTCTGTGGCGCATCGCTCCATGCTCCATTACTGTTATACCACAGCATAAGGCTCACTCCCTTGCTTTGTGCATAGTTGCTCAACTTCACAATCTTGTCGCGACCAATCTGCGTGTCCCACCAGTTATCTACCAGCACATATTCATAACCCATGGCAGAGGCAAGGTCGATGAACTTCACCTGGTCGTCGTAGTTGATGGATGAGTCCTGCCATATCAGCCAGCTCCATGTATATCGTCCCGGACGATAGTCGATGGAAGCGTCATATTTCTGCTCCACAACGTCTGTAGAGATAGTAGTCTCGACAATAGGCTTGAGTTCGCTGCCCACGGTGATAGTGCGCCAAGGGGTGGCACCCGGCAATGCGAGAGCCGCATCCGTAGTGCCATGTCCATTGGCTTCGCCAGCCATCGGGAAGGCGATGCGGTAGGAGCCAAGCCCCCCGAAGCCCCCCTCTGACTCCCCCGAGGGGGAGGATGGGCTGCGCATTATATAGTCGCTTAGATGACTGCCAACATACTTGCCGTCAACGCCGGTTTCGGAGATTAGGAGCCAAAGCCCCCCACCATCTCCCCCGAGGGGGAGAGAAGGCTGCGCATTGGAAACCGCATTGGACATCCCCCCTTGGGGGGCTTGGGGGGGCTGTACCTTAAACAGGCACGGAAACGTATATCCCTCCCCATACGCCGACTTGTCGGTCAGCGGAGCGTCTGGCTTGTATTCCTCCTCATAGCTGGGCTTGGTGCGCATCCATCCCACCATCGGACTTGACTGAGGACATATAAAAGATGTGGTTCCTTCAGGAAGGGCGAATGATGTTGCCTCTTCCTTTATTATAATGCTTGCCGTCTCGCCCCATTGCGGCATGGAGTAACGGAAGGCGATGTTATTGTCTGACACGCGGAACGTCACCGTCACCTCGCGGTTTTTATTGTCAGCGTAGGTGGCGTTCAGTTCGTTGGCATGGTATTCCACGTTGCGTGCCTTAATATTTCGGATGTTGTAGCGGTCGTTCACCTCGTGGGTCCTCGACTTCTTGAATGTCAGTCCCTTGGAGAAATCTCCCACGTTGCTGACAAATCCCAACTGCGATGGTTTGATTACCTCGTGTCCGTCGTAATTCACGGTATAAGTCACAATGCCTCCCTTGTCGTCAAGGTTGACAATAAGTCGTCCGTCAGGCGATGTCACCTTCTGGTTTTCCGCATTAGCCGTCATCATTGCGAGCATCATTGCGGCAGAAATCAGTAGTTTTTTCATCTTTCTAATAGGTTTTGATAATTCTTTAAATTAGGTTATGATATTATTCTGCAAAGTTACGAAATTTATTTTATATCTCCAAACAAATTGGGAGAAAACTGCATTTTTTTATCTTTTATTGTTTGTTTCCATAACTTTTTGTCGGTATAGACAGTTGTGCGAAGATGTGCCTAATCACCTGATATAGGTAATTAGTCACCTCATTTCACTATGTTTAGGTATTGCGAAAAAAGGGGAAAGTATCTACCTTTGCACCAACTTTTAGCACTAATAGATAAATTTGAATGATTGAGATGATGAAAAGATGTTTTTTTAGTTTTGTTTTGGTGACGTGTGCGGCGGCTGTTGCCATGGCACAGACTGCCACAACTGACAGTGTCGCACGGCAGCGGAAGGGCGGCAAACTTAGCGTGGGAGGCTATGGCGAGGTCGCCCTGACGCGCAACTTCTATAGCGACAATGTGTATCGCTACAGCGACCCGAAGAAATATGCCAACGACCCAAGTCATGGGCGCTTTGACATTCCACATGCAGTCATATATATAGGATATGACTTCGGTAAGGGATGGATTATGTCGTCGGAGATAGAATTTGAACACACGGGCACGGGTTGCGCACAGGAAAAGGAGTTCTCGGAGGGAGGAGAATGGGAACAGGAGATAGAGAAAGGCGGAGAGGTGGAACTGGAGCAGTTCTGGATTCAGAAGACATTCTGCAAGGAGTTGAACGTCAGACTTGGACATATCATCGTGCCCGTCGGACTGCTCAATGCCCACCACGAACCGCTTAACTTCTTCACGGTGTATCGCCCTGAGGGCGAGGG
>JBJEAV010000446.1:0-6229 GCA_051869395.1 Prevotella sp. | reverse complement strand
CTAAAAACGCGCCCTATCCTATGTTATGTCGCCCTTTCAGGGCTAAAAGATTAGATAGCTACAACTTAATCTTTTTCTTCACCGGCTTGCTCTCGTTGTGAATACGGTTGAGGGCTGTTACGACGTATGTATATTTACCCTTGCCCGACTCGTATGGCAACTTGTAGAAATTATCCTTGGTGATGGCTACAATCTTCGTGACATCATCAAGGTCAATCTTCTCGCTCCTGCCAAAACAATACACCACATACTGATAAGCCTCGGTTGACCAATCCTTTGAACGTGGAGCCGTCCAGAAGAGCATAAGCCCGTCTGATGTCCACACATGCTTCAGCTTGGTGGGCTTCGAGGGCGCGTTCTTGCTTATGAAAGGCATTGAAGGCTGAAGCGAGGGATAACGCCAATAGACATTGCGGAGCATCGTACCGTAATTGCCGATATTGTCAACGGCAGCCTTGGCATACCACAACACCGTGCCGTTGACATTCTGGCACTGGTCGTGAAGCTTGAACTTGGCAGCCATCTGATGCGTCTCGGGATTGTCCTTGTCCTTTGCCTTCACCGTCCGCTCCACGTCCTCGCCGATATACAACGGACGCTGCGAGGCGTTGCGGTTCCACCACTTGATGAGTTTGCCATAGTCAGCAGCGCTGTGCCCAATCTCCCAATAAAGCTGTGGAACACAATAGTCAATCAGTCCGTTGTTCACCCACATGAGCACGTCGGCATACAGGTCGTCATAGTTCTGCAGTCCATTGGTGTCGCTGCCGTTGATGTCGGTAGTCTTGTTACGGTAAATGCCAAAAGGCGACACACCGAACTTCACCCATGGCTTAGCAGCATGTATGGAATCATGGATGTCATAAATGAAGTTGTTCACGTTGTATCTTCTCCAGTCCTTGATATTTGCGTGTCCGCAGGGATGCTGCGCGAAGTCCTTCTCGTCGGGGATGGTCTGTCCGGCCACGGGATAAGGATAGAAATAATCATCGATGTGGATTCCGTCCACGTCATAGCGGTTGACAATGTCAGTCACCACCCTGCATATATGCTGGCGGTTGGCGTCGTATGCGGGATTGAGGATAAGCTGTCCGTCATACTCGAACACCATCTCGGGATGCTGCTTTGCCACGTGTGTGGGTGCAAGCACGGTGGTGTTCTTCGTCTTGGCGCGATATGGGTTTATCCATGCGTGAAGCTCCATCCCGCGCTTATGACACTGCTCTATCATCCACTGCAGTGGGTCCCAATATGGCGAGGGAGCCTTGCCCTGCTGTCCTGTGAGGAATCGGCTCCAAGGCTCTATCTCACTGGGATAGAGCGCGTCGCACTCAGGACGCACCTGAAAGAAGATGGCATTCGCACCGTCCTTCTTCAGCTGGTCGAGCTGGTAGGAAAGTGTGCGCTGCATGTCGGCAGTGGACATACCGATAAACTGTCCGTTTACGCATTGAATCCATGCACCTCTGAACTCGCGCTTGACCTGTGCCGTGGACTCGATAGCCCCAAGCATCATAAGCACTGCCATTATCGAACACTGAAAAGCAAACAACTTGCTTGTGATAAGTTTTTTCATAAAGATTCTATTATATATTACATTATTATATATTATTCAAATGCCTTCAGGCTGTCTTCTATTTTTCCCGTCCAGTCCTCACCGTTCTCCACGAGCAGAGTCTTTATGCCGAGAGCTTCGGCAGCCTCGATGTTGCGTGGTCCGTCGTCGAGGAAGAGGGTTTCCGAGGGCACAAGTTTCTCACCTTCTATGACGGCATTGAAGAATTTCGCATCAGGCTTCATCGCCCCGCACTTATAACTCTCGTATGCCGCATCGAGATAAAAAGCCAAGGAATGTCCCTCGCCGTCGAAATCCTCGCTCATCACCCACGACATCATGTAAGGATTGGTGTTGGAGAGAAGTACGACACGGTATCCGCGCCGGCGCAGTTCCTGCATCTTCAGTAGATTGCGGCGGGGCACGTCAGAGCAATATCCCTTCCACGCATGACAGCACTCCTGCCATGTGAGTTCGCGCCCCACGAGCTTGCCCAGTTCGCGGCGGAAGTCCTCGTCGCTGATGCGTCCTGCCTCCAGGTCGCCGAATATTCCCTGCTGGGTGTATGCGTCAAGACGCTCTTCGGCATCCTTCAGTCCAAGAGCCTTGAAACGCTCTATGGCCTGGGGTTGGGCGAGTGTTATCACCACTCCTCCCATATCAAACAGTATTGTCTTTATCATATTATTCAAACAGGTTTAATTTGTTCTTACGGGCTTCATCCAGTGGCGTCAGTTGCTGCAGGTGAGCCTCGTAGTCGCTGCGCATGGCAGCGTATTTCTCGTCGAGGTCGTGCTGGATTTCAGTATTTCCCCCGTCGCCCAACAGGCGCGACGCCACCAATGGATTCTGCGAGGCATCCTTCATCCACACCACCGGACCGCTATACACCGGGGCTATCTTCAGTGCCACGTGCAGCTCGCTCGTTGTCGCTCCGCCTATCATGACTGGGATGTGAAGATCAGCCTTCTCCATCTCGCTCACCACGTTCACCATCTCCTCAAGACTCGGTGTGATGAGTCCGCTGAGTCCGATGATGTCCACCTTCTCCTCGATGGCCTTGCGCACTATCTGCTCGGGCGGCACCATCACTCCCATGTCGATCACCTCGTAGTTGTTGCAAGCCATTACCACTCCGACGATGTTCTTGCCTATGTCATGCACGTCGCCCTTGACAGTGGCAATGAGCACCTTGCCCGCTTTTTTGGCTGACGGGCTGCCTGCATCCGGGGATGACGCCGAATTGTCGGCTTCGATATATGGCTGGAGGATGCCCACCGCCTGTTTCATCGTACGGGCAGTCTTCACCACCTGGGGCAGGAACATCTTGCCGCTTCCGAAGAGCTTGCCCACGGTGTTCATCCCGTCCATCAGCGGCCCTTCGATGATATTCACGGGCTTGGGATAAACTCCGAGAGCCTCTGCGAGGTCCTCTTCCAGATAGTCTCCGATTCCCTTCACGAGAGCATGCTGCAGACGTTCGGCGAGCGGTTTCTGCCTCCACTCCTCCTGCTCGCGGGACGCTGTTGCCGCATCCCCGCCTGCCTCCTGGCTTGCCTTTATCTCCTCGGCAAGTGCTATGAGCTTCTCCGATGCCCCGGGGCGGCGGTTGAGCACCACGTCCTCGATAATCTCCAGCCGGTCGGCGGGTATGTCGCTGTACAGCACCTTGGTTGCGGGATTGACAATGCCGAAGTCCATGCCCTGTGATATGGCATGATAGAGGAACACGGCGTGCATTGCCTCGCGTATCCAGTTGTTGCCGCGGAATGAGAACGACAGGTTGCTCACACCGCCGCTGACGTGCGCCCCCGGCAGGTTCTTCCTTATCCATCCCGTTGCACGGATGAAGTCGGCGGCGTATGCGTCATGCTCCTCCATTCCTGTGGCTATGGCAAGCACATTGGGGTCGAAGATGATGTCGAGGGGATTCATCCCCACCTTTTCTGTGAGTATGCGGTAAGCCCTTTCGGCTATCTCTATCCTTCGCCCGTAGGTGGTGGCCTGCCCCTGCTCGTCGAAACACATCACCACCACTGCTGCTCCGTAGCGCATCACGTCGCGGGCATGGCTCACAAACACCTCCTCGCCCTCCTTCAGGGATATTGAGTTGACGATGCACTTGCCCTGGGCGCACTTGAGTCCCGCGGTGATGACATCCCACTTCGACGAGTCGATCATCACCGGCACCCGCGCCACGTCGGGTTCGCTTGCCACGAGATTGAGGAATGTTGTCATCTCCGCCTTTGCGTCGAGCAGTCCGTCGTCCATATTTATGTCAATCACCTGTGCCCCGTCAGCCACCTGCTTGCGGGCTATGGCGAGGGCCTCGTCGTATTTCTTCTCCTTGATGAGACGCAGGAACTTGCGCGAACCAGCCACGTTGCATCGCTCGCCCACATTCACGAACCCCACCTCGGGAGTGACGTCGAGCAGTTCGAGTCCGCTGAGCCACATTGTCTGCGTCCGGGGCTGCGGCTGACGTGGTGCGCGTCCCTCCACCAATGGCACATATCTCGCTATAAACTCATCCGTGGTGCCGCAGCATCCTCCGATGATATTCACGAGTCCCTCTTCGATATATTCCGCAATCTGCGGGGCCATGGTGTCAGCCGTCTCGTCGTAGAGCCCGAGCGAGTTGGGCAGTCCTGCATTGGGATGGCAGCTCACATAGAACGGTGCCTTGCGCGCGAGATGGGCCAGGAAGGGCTTCATCTGACGCGCCCCGAACGAGCAGTTGAGCCCCACTGAGAATATGTCATAACAGCTCATGCTGGCAAGGAATGCGTCCAGGGTCTGACCGCTGAGCGTGCGTCCGGCGAGGTCGCTCACCGTCACCGACAGCATCACTGGCACGTCCCTGCCCTTACGCCGTATCACCGACGTGGCGGCATCCACGGCCACCTTGGCGTTGAGCGTGTCGAATATTGTCTC
Source organism: Prevotella sp. (assembly GCA_051869395.1). Lineage (GTDB taxonomy): Bacteria > Bacteroidota > Bacteroidia > Bacteroidales > Bacteroidaceae > Prevotella. Next base: position 1,740 of record JBJEAV010000446.1, on the reverse strand, counting down.
TATCAGTATCAGGTCAACCCCTCCGTCCACCAATGCCTCCATCTGCTCCACGTATGCCTCGTAGAGCTGGTCGTAGGTCAGCTCCCGCATCGCGGGGTCGCTGACGTCGGGGCTCATTGAGCAAGTCTTGTTGGTGGGTCCCACGGATCCCGCCACGAATCTCGGCTTGTCCGTTGTCGAGAACTCGTCGGCAGCCTTGCGTGCCAGTCTTGCTCCCTCGTAAGCCATCTCGCGGCTTGCGTCCTCCAGCCTATAGTCAGCCTCCGAGACCCTTTGGCTGCTGAAGGTGTTGGTGGAGATGATGTCGGCACCGGCGCGCAGATATCTTCTGTGGATGTCGAGTATCACGTCCGGCCGGGTGATGTTGAGCATGTCATTGTTGCCCCTCATCTGGATATCCGCATCCGCAAACCGCTGTCCACGGAAGTCCGTCTCCGTGAGTCCGTAGCTTTGGATCATGGTGCCCATGGCTCCGTCGAGCACCAGTATTCTCTCCTTGATTATTTCTCTTATATTCATAAAACACACAAACGCAAAAGAACTTCAATCTTTCAATCTTTCAATCTTTCAAAAGTGCTTGATAGCCCTGTCCATCTCCCTGCGGTCTTCCTTCTCCTTCAGGGTCTGTCGCTTGTCAAACTCCTTCTTACCCTTGCACAGGGCGATGTCCATCTTCGCCCTTCCGTGCTCGTCGATAAACACGAGCAGCGGCACTATGGTGTATCCCGTCTGCTTGGTAGCGCTCTGCAGTCTCTGAATCTCCTTTTTGTTGAGCAGCAGCTTGCGGTCGCGCTTCATCTCGTGGTTGTTATACGAGCCGTAGAAGTATGGGCTGACGCTCATGCCCTTCACCCATATCTCGCCGTTATTGATATAACAGAAGGTATCGACAAGACTTGCCTTGCCCAGACGTATGGATTTTATCTCAGTGCCCGTAAGCACAATGCCCGCAGTATATTCCTCGATGAAGAAATACTCAAAACCGGCTTTCTTATTTCGTATGCTCACAGGACTCTTCTTGCGAATCTTTTCCTGTTCCTTGTTCATAATTCAATGATATTGATGTTAACATTAATATATATATATTACAAGACAGTGGCGAACTTCCCGATATTGTTGTCGATATATTCCGCCACCATAGCCGTGAATCGCTCCTCGTTCTCAACAAACTCGTCGTCGAAGTCGTCAAACTCGGGATACTTCTCAAACAGGGCCATGAACTCCTCGTCGGAGCAGTCCTTCTCCAGCTGCTCACGGTATTTCTTGAACAGCGGGTGCACCGCGCGCAGCATCTTGCACAAATCCCTCAGTCCCCACTCCCTGATTGCCTTGGCAAAGGGATTGAGGAAGATAAACGGACCGTAGCCGTTGTGTATCAGCTGCACAAAACCGCCATCCATCACCTCGTCGCGCAATATACGGTAAGCCCACAGCGTCAACTGGTCGGAATTCAGTTCCGCCATGGTCTCGGCCGTCAGCTCGCCTCCCACGGCATCCCTTATCGCCGTGAAGAACACGTCCACAAATTCGTCCATACCCTCCCCCGCAGCCTGGCGCAGGGAAGAGTCCTTAACTGTCACTTCTTTCATAATTGGTTGCAAATTTACATAAAAAAATCGATATTATAGCCAGTCGGGGAAAAAAAGTGAAAAAAATGGCCCGAAAAGTATGAAATAAAGGCTCACACACATATTTTTCCGTGTATTTTGTACCCTTATGTCGCTTCCGAAAGTTGAGTAA
>JBJEAV010000445.1:0-6256 GCA_051869395.1 Prevotella sp. | reverse complement strand
TTGCTGTTAAAAAACCTTTCTTCTATCACTACTATCACGCTTCTATCACTCTTCTATCACTGCTTAAGTAATTGATAATTAGGATATTGAATGTCATAGTGATAGAAGTGATAGAAGAAAATGAAAAATTATAGTGTGCGCGTGCGCGCGCGCGTAAGGAGTTGGTATCAATACACCTATAATAATTGTGTGACGATAGTTATCTATAAATATTCACGATAGTCATATCTATTATGCCACCATAAGCTATTTGATTGTTTAATCATAAGTTATTGATAATCAGTCATTATTAGGTTTTGTTTTATATTCCGCACTGCGGAACATACGTTCTCCACTGCGGAACGTATATTCCCCACTGCGGAACATACGTTCCGCAGTGGGGAATATAAAACGAATACTAATTAATAATTGTTTTATAACCGCCTTCATTATATATTTATAATGACTATGGTTATATTTTGGGATAAGGCGATGCCCATTATCACAACGGTCATCGCCTTATTAGATTCTTTAATATATTTAATATCAAATTCTAGAAGCTATTTACTCTCCCTTCTCCATCTGAGCCTTCAGCTGGGCGAGAACGTCGATGTCGCCGAGGGTTGTAGAAGCGGGCTGGTTGTCAATCTTCACAGTCTCTTCCTTCTTGGCGCGTGGCTTCTTGGCTGCACGCTTCTCCTCACGCTGGGCATCCTCGAAGGTGCGGCTGTGAGACAGGATGATGCGCTTGCTGTCCTTGTTGAACTCGATAACCTTGAACGGCAGTTCCTCACCGAGAGCGGCCTGTGTGCCATCCTCCTTAACGAGGTGCTTGGGAGTGGCGAAGCCTTCAACACCCTTCTCGAGAGATACAACGGCACCCTTCTCCAGAAGCTCGATAATCTTGCCCTCGTGAATGCTGCCTACTGTGTATGTAGCCTCGAACTGGTTCCAAGGATTGTCCTCAAGCTGCTTGTGACCGAGGCTCAGGCGACGGTTGTCCTTGTCGATATCGAGAACGACAACGTCAATCACTGCGCCAACCTGTGTGAACTCAGAAGGATGCTTAACCTTCTTTGTCCAAGAGAGGTCGCTGATGTGGATGAGTCCGTCAACACCTTCCTCAAGCTCAACGAACACGCCGAAGTTGGTGAAGTTGCGAACCTTAGCCTCATGCTTGCTGCCAACAGGATACTTAACCTCGATAGCCTCCCATGGGTCTTCCTTGAGCTGCTTGATACCGAGGCTCATCTTGCGCTCCTCGCGGTCGAGAGTGAGGATGACTGCCTCTACCTCGTCGCCTACGCTGAGGAAGTCCTGAGCTGAACGCAGATGCTGGCTCCAAGACATCTCGCTGACGTGGATGAGTCCCTCAACTCCTGGCTGAATCTCAACGAATGCACCGTAGTCGGCAATAACGACTACCTTGCCCTTCACGCGGTCGCCAACCTTGAGCTCTGCGTCGAGTGCATCCCATGGATGAGGAGTGAGCTGCTTGAGACCGAGGGCGATGCGCTTCTTCTCGTCGTCGAAGTCGAGGATAACGACATTGATCTTCTGGTCGAGCTCAACCACCTTGTGGGGATCGTCAACGCGGCCCCAAGAGAGGTCTGTGATATGGATGAGTCCGTCAACACCACCGAGGTCAACAAATACACCGTAAGAAGTGATGTTCTTGACTGTACCCTCAAGAATCTGACCCTTCTCGAGCTTAGAGATAATCTCGCGCTTTTGAGCCTCGAGTTCAGCCTCGATAAGAGCCTTGTGAGATACGACCACGTTGCGGAACTCCTGGTTGATCTTGACAACCTTGAACTCCATGGTCTTGTTTACGAACTGGTCGTAGTCGCGTATTGGGTGAACGTCAATCTGGCTACCGGGCAGGAATGCCTCGATACCGAATACGTCAACAATCATACCGCCCTTAGTGCGGCACTTGATGAAGCCCTGGATAACTTCCTCGTTCTCGAGGGCTGCGTTAACACGCTCCCAGCTCTTGCTGAGGCGAGCCTTCTTGTGAGACAGGATGAGCTGACCCTTGCGGTCTTCCTGGTTCTCTACGTAAACCTCAACCTTGTCGCCAATCTTGAGGTCGGGGTTGTAGCGGAATTCGCTTGCGGGAATGATACCGTCGCTCTTGTAGCCGATGTTTACGATAACTTCCTTCTTGTCAACTGAGATTACAGTTCCCTCAGTTACCTGATGCTCACTCACCTTGTTCAAGGTTTCGTTGTAAGCTTTGTCCAGCTCTTCCTTGCTGACGTTTGCCGATGTGCCATTCTCGAACTCTTCCCAATTGAAGTCGTCCAATGGCTTGACGTTGTTTGTTAATTCTGACATAATTAATTAATAAATGTTGTTTTTTTAAATAAAGTTAGACTTTATGTTAATTAAAAAGCCGGCTTTGTGCCGACCGATTTTCAAAATCGGCTGCAAAGGTACTAATAAATTAGGAATTAGGGATTAGGAATTAGGAAATATTTCTTTCTAATTATAATTATTTAACTAAATCCTTGAATAAATTCACTTGATTCCCACTGCATTAGCCCATTTGAACTGCTTTATTGTCTCATTGGGATTGGGAGTCAGGGACTCGTACATGGGTTGGGGAACGAACATGCTGACACCGCTGAAGGTGTCGTCGTTGACATCAAACGTTGAGAAATCCACACCGGTGTTCTGAATCCATTTGTCTGCCAGCTTGGAGTAGGGGATGAAATATCCGAGTTCCGTCGTCCATTCCGCAAAAGCCTCATCATCTGCCGCATACTCCATCACGATGTTCTTGGCATCGTAATACCCTTTGGCTTTTCTGCCGTTGTCATCTATGAAACTGCCGTAATAAACAAGGCGCTTATCATCGAAGTTGTCATATTTAATCAATCGCGGCATCAGGCGCGCGGTGGCAGCTGCAAAGCGCTCGGCACCACCTGTATAAATACACGACAGTGGCACCCCTAAATGGTCAGGATTATTGGCAATTGTAAACTCTTCCCATTTGTCGATAAGATCCTTATAGAAAACTTGCGACTCGTTGAACATCAGAGGGATAACCTCACGATAGGCGGCTCCGTCTCCAGGCACCTCTGACGGTGAACCTATTATGTATTCAACACAATCCTTCAGCTCATAGGCCGACTCGACACACTGGAAAAAGCAGCAGTCGCCCATAAGGAAATAGAATTTGTTGGGCAGCTGCGAAAATACCTTAGCCAACGAGGGAATGTTTATCCACATGCCGCTGTCGGACGTAGTGTTCTTGCCGTTGTCAATGCCGAAGGCGCGGGATGAAGCCTTGGCGGTGGCTATCGTGTCGGCGGTAACCAACCATCCCGAGGCATGCCCCCAAAGGTCGATGCCATAGGTGTCGGCAGGCCAGCGCTGCATGATGTATGTGAGTATCTCGCGCATGCGCTCGGGGTCGGAGGCATAGAAATCCTCGCTGAACTCCTTGTCCTTCACTATCTCGCCGTTCTTCAATTCGGCAATATATGGCATTTGTCTTGACGAGGCATTGTCGAAGAAGACCACAAGATGATTCTTGCTTTCAACCAGCTTGGATGCCTCTGCCATTTCCTCAAGGTCGCCAGGGGCAAAACTGCTGAGGCTGTTCTCGCCCGAGATATAGATGATTACCGTGCGATTGACTTCGGGAATAGGTGACGGATGGTCGTCATCCGAGCACGAAAAGAGGAATAAAGCGCAAAATGCGGTTAATAAATACTTCATATTCTTATTTTTTTCGGCAAAGTTACTACTTTTTATTTAATTATTAGTAACTTTGCAGCCTAATTTAGAAAAAATTGACATGAAAAAGATACTTTTATCACTTTTTGCAGCTATATCACTGTCGGTTAATGCCCAAAATCCTTACGAGCAGTGTGAGGACACTTGTTCGCATGTGCACGGGATTGACCTCAGCCATTATCAGGGGGAGGTGTTCTGGGAGACAGTGGGAGAGAACACCAAGATGGCTTACGTATATCTGAAGGCTACAGAGGGCGGCGACCGCATCGACGCCATGTATGAACGCAACATCAACCTTGCCCACCGCTACGGGCTGAAGGTGGGAAGTTATCATTTCTACCGTCCGAAGACCGACCAGCTCAAGCAGCTTGAGAATTTCAAGACGCAATGCCTGCCGGGAGAGCAGGACCTCATACCCATGATTGACATCGAGACCAAGCAGGGACTGGGCACCGAGGAGTTCTGCGACTCGCTGATGAAATTCCTCGTGCTCGTGGAAGAGGCATACAAGCAGAAACCATTGTTATATACCGGTACCAACTTCTATAACAAGTACCTGCAGGGCAAGGTGGACGACTACAAGCTGATGATTGCCCAATACACCGAACGTGAGCCGGTGCTTGCCGACGACAGGGACATCACCCTATGGCAATACACCGGCAAGGGGCGCATCGTCGGAGTGTCGGGATATATCGACAAGAGCCGATTTATGGGCAACCACGGATTGAGGGAGATTAGATTTAAACATAAATAGATATTGAACACAAATAATAAAAAAGGTTTAGGAAATGGCACTGATTAAATGTCCTGAATGTGGCCACCAGGTGAGTGACAAGGCAGCCACATGTCCCAGTTGTGGAGTGGCAATAGCCGGAAATGTAAAGAGAGAAAATGAAGCCCCAAAGGGTAAAAGGTCGATGACCATACCTATTGTGGCGGGAGTGGTGGCTGTAATAGCCGTGCTTGTCGGTCTTTATTTTTATAATAATGTGCAGGACCGCAATGAGCTGGATGCCTACGAGAACGCCATGTCGTGCAGTGAGGCTGCCGTATTGCAGAACTACCTGGATATGTATGCCGACGCCCCTCAGGCTCACCGTGATTCAATCATGGCGCATCTTGCCTTGCTGAAGAAAGTGGATTCTGAATGGGATGACGCGATGGTTAACAATTCGCGTTCGGCTTTCGAGAACTATCTCAGGCTGCACCCCGAGAGCGTGCATAAGACAGAGGCCCTGCTTAAGCTCGACTCTATCGACTGGGCTTTTGCCGCCGAGGCTGATACACCTGAGGCTTACAGGAAATACGCGACTGACCATGCCGACGGTATGCACATCGACGAGGCACGCCTGAAGTTGGAGAAACTGGAGAAGAGCATCATTGCCGAGGACGAAAAGATGATGGTGACATCCGTGCTCACGTCGTTCTTCAACGCTCTCGCCAATAATGACGAGGAAGCGCTGACCATGTCAATAGATGTAGTGCTGAACAGCTTCCTCCACAAGGTGGGAGCCACCAAGGCTGACGTGATATCGTATATGAAGCGAATACATTCGCCAGAGGACATCACCGGCATCGTCTTCCGTCCGAACAACGACTGGAAGATTGAGAAGATTGACCTGGGCGAGGGAGAATGTAGCTATGTGGTTGACTTCTCGGTTGACGAGAAGATACAGCGCACGGATGAATCCAAGGAGACATTCTCGTCATATAAGGTGAATGCCAAGGTTTCAAATCATGGGAAGATTACCGACCTCAACATGAAGAAGGGAGTGTCGGAATAAGAAAAGGTGCGGCAAACAGCCGCACCTTTTTTTTATAGACTCTGCAATTTTGCAATGTATTTGCCAAGGATGTCAAATTCGATATTCACCGTGGAACCCACCTGAATATCCTGAAAGTTGGTGTGCTCTAAGGTGTAGGGGATGATGGCCACCTGGAAGGCGTTGCCTTCGGGATTGCACACAGTGAGCGACACGCCGTTGACAGTGACGCTGCCCTTATCCACAGTGAAGTATCCTCTCTTCGCCATCTCAGGGTCGAGACGGTATTCAAACGTGAAATACTTGCTGCCATCGGCATCCTCAATAGCCGTACACTGGGCTGTGCAGTCAACATGCCCCTGCACGATGTGACCGTCGAGGCGTCCGTTCATCATCATCGAGCGTTCAACGTTCACCTTGTCGCCTGGTTTCAGCATACCCAAGTTGCTGCGGTAGAGTGTTTCCTTCATTGCCGTAACGGTATAGACACCGTCTTCAATTTTCACGACCGTGAGGCACACACCGTTGTGGGCAATGCTTTGGTCAATCTTCAACTCGTCGCAGAACGAACATTTCAGCGAGAAGTCAATGTTCTCCCTGTCACGTTTCACGTCAACGACCGTGGCGAATTCTTCTACTATTCCAGAAAACATAATATTTGCTTGTTAATGTTTAAAAAAAGAGGTCGTACCGTGATTGTGATGAAAACTCCTATTTGCATAAGATTTGGGTGCTCACCGTCGTTGTAATCCACCGGCATTGCTGCT
>JBJEAV010000444.1:0-27612 GCA_051869395.1 Prevotella sp. | reverse complement strand
CGCATATATGACCTTTATGCCGACGGATTCAGAAACATGAAAATCGGCAAGACACTGTGGACGATTATCATCATCAAACTGATTATAATCTTCGCCGTGCTCAAGGTATTTTTCTTCCCTGACTTCCTAAGTCAGAACGCCAAGGAGGGAGAAGAGGCGGAGTTTGTGGCAGGGGAGATTCTAAATGAAAATTGAAAAATAAAAATTGAAAAATGAAAAATGAAGAATGAAGAATGAAGAATGAAGAATGGCTGCGCACAAACATTCCTAATTCCTAATTCCTAACTAAAATAAAATAAGTAACATGACAGAAACGTTTCTAACTATTGACGCAGCGGCGATAGACTGGGCACGGGCGCAGTTCGCCCTCACAGCCATCTATCACTGGCTCTTTGTCCCACTCACACTGGGACTCGCCCTCATCATGGGCATCATCGAGACTTGCTGGTATCGCACCGGCAACGAGTTTTGGAAACATGCCGCACAGTTCTGGCAGAAGCTCTTCGGCATCAACTTCGCCATGGGTGTGGCTACGGGTATCATACTCGAGTTTGAGTTTGGTACCAACTGGAGCAACTATTCATGGTTCGTGGGCGATATCTTCGGTGCACCGCTCGCCGTGGAGGGTATCGTGGCATTCTTTATGGAATCGACATTCGTGGCAGTGATGTTCTTCGGATGGAAGAAGGTATCACGGGGGTTCCATCTCGCAGCCACATGGCTCACTGGACTGGGAGCTACATTCTCGGCATGGTGGATTCTTGTGGCTAACTCATGGATGCAATACCCCGTGGGATGCACATTCAATCCAGACACCATGCGCAACGAGATGTCATCGTTTGCCGAAGTGGCACTATCTCCATTCGCCATCGACAAGTTCTGCCATACCGTGATTTCGGCATGGATAATAGGTGCAATCTTTGTCATAGCCGTCAGCTGCTGGTATCTGCTGAAGAAGCGCCACCAGAAGCTCGCCGTGGCAAGCATCAAGGTTGGCTCTATCGTGGGTGTTGTGGCATCGTTGTTCGCCATGCACACCGGAGATCACTCGGCTTATATGGTGGCACAGGTGCAGCCTATGAAGCTCGCCGCCATGGAGGCACTGTATGACGGAGGCAACGGTCAGGGACTTACTGCCATAGCCCTTGTCAATCCCTTCGAGCAGCCCGACTATGCAGCATCGGAGGAGCATCCGCTGAAGATAGAAATTCCCAAGGCTTTGTCGTTCCTCGCCACGCGTGACCTCGACGGATATGTGCCTGGAGTGAACGACCTGCTGAAAGAAAGCGACGAGAAGATACGACGCGGCAAGGAGGCCATAACAGCGCTTAAGGAATATCGCCAGAAGGACACTCCGGCAGAGCGTAAGGCTGAACTGCAGAAGACGATAGAGGAGAACATGCCGTACTTCGGATATGGATATGTGAAGGACAAGGCCGACCTCGTGCCATATATTCCATTGTGCTTCTATGCCTTCCGCGTGATGGTGGGCTTAGGCACCCTGTTCCTGTTGTTCTTTGTTGTGGTAGTGTTCTTAGCTTGGCGCAAGGACATCGCATCGCCTAAGCTGCGACTGCTTCACATGGCAGCCATCGCCCTCCTGCCCCTCGGATATATATGCAGCGAGTCGGGCTGGTTAGTGGCTGAATTCGGACGCCAGCCATGGGCCATACAGGACATGATGCCCACATGGGTTGGCGTGAGCAACATCGGCAGCAGCAGTGTAATGCTCACCTTCTTCATCTTCCTCGCCCTCTTCACCACCCTCTTGGCCGTGGAGATAAGTATCCTCGTGAAGGCAATCAAACAAGGACCGGAGGAAGGATTGAAGAATTAAAAAATTGAAAAATTAAAAAATTAAAGGATTAAAGAAAGTTGCGGCAGCGCACTTCAATATTTCAATATTTCAATATTTTGACAAACATGGATTATACATTCTTACAACAATATTGGTGGTTCCTCGTGTCACTGCTTGGAGCACTGCTGGTATTCCTGCTGTTCGTGCAGGGGGCCAACTCGATGGTATTCTCGTTGGGCAGCAACGAGAAGGAACGTCGGCTTATTATAAATAGTACAGGTCGCAAGTGGGAGTTTACCTTTACTACACTCGTGACCTTTGGAGGTGCGTTCTTCGCCTCCTTCCCACTGTTCTACAGCACCAGCTTTGGCGGTGCCTACTGGCTGTGGATGCTCATCCTGTTCAGTTTTGTACTGCAGGCCGTGAGCTATGAGTTCCAAAACAAGTTGGGCAACTTCTTGGGAGCACGCACATTCCAGTGGTTCCTTGTGCTCAACGGCATCCTCGGTCCGCTGCTCCTCGGCGGTGCAGTTGCCACCTTCTTCAACGGCAGCAACTTCATCATCTCCAAGGAGAACCTCTTCAACGAATTCTCCTCGCCAGTGATAAGCAGTTGGACAAATGCCTCGCATGGTCTCGACGCATTGCTTGACCCATGGAACCTCGTTCTCGGTCTTGCGGTGTTCTTCCTTGCCCGCATACTCGGCATATTGTATATCATGAACAACATCGACGACGAGATTATCCGTAGCCGTGGCAGTGTGCGACTCATCGGTGCCGCAGTGCCCTTCGTCATTCTATTTGTGTCATTCCTCGTGCGCACAATCCTGAAAGACGGTTATGCCTACGACCCCGCTACGGGAGTGATATCCATGGAGCCTCTGAAGTATCTGAACAACTTTGTAGAGATGTGGTATATCACCATAATACTACTCGTAGGTGTAGTGCTCGTGCTTTACGGCATAATACGCACCGTGGTCAGCAGTAGCTATATCGGAGGCATCTGGCCAGCCGGCATAGGAACAGTACTTACAGTGCTCGCACTATTGCTGTGCGCAGGATGGAACAACACCGCCTACTATCCGTCGAATGCCGACCTGCAAAGCTCTCTCACCATTGCCAACAGCTGCAGCAGCCACTTCACGCTCAGCACCATGGCTGTGGTAAGCCTGCTCATTCCTTTTGTGCTTGCATACATCGTATATGCATGGTGGAGCATAGACAAGAAGAAATTAGATAAACATGAACTCGATACAGATGAATCCTATTGAAATCCGTAACGCAAAGGCGGCGGACAAGGTGATAAAGAACCTTGCCCGCCGCAACATACAGGCCTGCTACTGCCCAACGGCAGAGGAGGCAGTTGAGAAACTACTATCGCTCATCCCCGAAGGAAGCAGTGTGACCTGGGGAGGCTCGATGTCAATACGTGACATTGGCATTCCCTCAGCTCTCGACTCATCAGGGAAGTATGTGGTATATGACCGCGACAAGGCTCCCGACCGTGCCGCAGCCACAGAAATTTACCTCAAGGCCTTCACCTGCGACTATTATCTGAGCAGTGTGAACGCAATTACCGAGGATGGCATTATCCTGAATATCGACGGCACTGGCAACCGTGTGGCTGCCATCACCTTCGGTCCACGCAACGTCATCTTCATCGTAGGCATGAACAAGCTATGCCAGAACCTGGACGCTGCTCTCGCCCGCGCACGTTCGTTGGCAGCACCTGTAAACACTGCCCGCTTTGACATCACCACCCCATGCAAACAAGACGGAGTATGCCACAACTGCCTCTCGCCCGACTGCATCTGCAACTACATCCATTATCTCAGACACTCGCCTAACGGCAAGCACCAGGTGATACTTGTAGGAGAGCCGTTGGGATATTGAGAAATTAGAAATTGAAAATTGAAATGAAGAATATTGTAATAGCCGCGGGATATGCAACCCGACTGGGAGAACTGACGAAAAACTTCCCGAAGCCTTTGCTTAAGATTGGCAACAATACAATCCTCGGACGTATGCTCGATGACATCGACAGCATACCAGATATTGACGAGCATATCATCATCACCAACCACAAGTTTGCACCCATCTTTGAGCAATGGACCAAGGAAGTGAACTACAGCAAGCCCATAACCATCATCGACGACGGGACAAGCACCAACGACACTCGCTTAGGAGCAGTGCGCGACTTGCAGTTTGCCATTGAAAAGGCAAAGGTGGATGACGACATGCTGGTGGTTGCCGCAGACAACCTGCTTTTTTTCTCCTTCCAGGGATTCGTGGATTTCGCCAAGGAGAAGGGCACACCATGCATCATGTGCCACAACCAACCGTCGAAAGAAAAACTTCAACGCACGGGAGTGGTTGTGCTGGACGACAACTGGCGTGTGCTCAATATGGAAGAGAAACCGCAAGAGCCCAAATCGACATGGGCCGTTCCACCTTTTTATATATATCTAAAGGAGAATATAGAGATGATAATGCATGCCATAGAAAACGGATGCGGTTTTGACGCCCCGGGCAACCTCGCCCACTATATGGTAAATAATGTGGAGATGCACGCATGGCCAATGGCAGGAACAGGCGAGAACCTGAGATTCGACATCGGTTCACTTGACACATATAACGAAGCATGTGAGAAATATGGAAAATAACAATTATCAATATCACATTTATTCGCCCTACAGAGTGTGTCCGTTGGGAGCGCACGTTGACCATCAGCACGGATTAGTGACGGGATTTGCCATCAACAAGGGAGTTGACCTGTGGTTTAATGTACGTGAGGACTCGCTCGTTAAACTGACCTCGCTATCATTTGAGGGTGAAGTGGAGTTTGACCTTGCCAAACGCTCAGAAGTTAGGGAGAAGCACTGGGGCGACTATGCCCGCGGAGCAAAGTACGCACTGAAGAAACGCTTTGACTTGACACATGGGATAGAAGGCGTAATAAAAGGCTCACTGCCAGTGGGGGGATTGAGTTCCTCGGCAGCGGTGCTGATAGCATACGTAATGGCATTTGCCAAAGCCAACGGCATCACCCTTCAGCCCTTTGAGGTAGTGCAGATAGCATCAGAGGCAGAACGCGAATACATCGGGCTTAACAACGGAATACTCGACCAGGCGTGCATTGCCTTAGGAAAACAGGACGGATTGCTCTTCCTGGACTGCGACACCAACGACTACCGCATCATCCGACGCAACCCGAAAATGCCGGAATTCGTGATTGGCATATTCTTCAGCGGACTTACACGCTCACTGGTCAACAGCGACTATAATCTCAGGGTATATGAATGTAAGACGGCGGCATGGAATATGCTCGCTTATCACAACCAGCCCCTCAAGACATTCGACAAGACATTCCTCAGAGATATCCCCAAGGAGACATTCGACAAGACGCGTGACATGATGCCACTGCGCTTCGCCCGCCGTGCAGAACATTTCTACAGTGAATACCGACGAGTGAGGCAAGGCGTAACAGCGTGGGAGACAGGCAATCTGCAACTGTTCGGGAAACTTAGCTTTGACTCCTGCGAGAGTAGCATCCACAACTACGAGTGTGGTTCTCCCGAACTGATTTCGATATACAATATCATACGTCCGATGCAGGGTGTTTATGGAGGTCGCTTCTCGGGTGCAGGATTCAAGGGGGCTGTCATAGCGCTTGTTGATCCAGCCTACATGGAAAAGATAGAAAATACATTGACCGAGCAATATCTGAAGATTTACCCCGAATATACCGATACCTTCAAGGTCTATTGGGTACAACCCGATGATGGAGCAAGATTTATTTAATTTCGGTAATATTCTCGGCTCAGACATTTGTCTTAACTTCCTTAACTTCTTTAACTTCTTTAACTTCTTTATATTTAGTAAACAATAATAATATGTTAGAATATAATATTGAATTAAGCAACAAGACTATTCTTGTGACCGGTGCCGCAGGTTTTATCGGCAGCAACCTTGTAAAACGTATTGTAAATGAATTTCCTGAAAGCGTGGTCATAGGAGTTGATTCAGTCAACGACTACTACGACGTAAACCTCAAATACGAGAGGTTGGATGCACTGAAGCAATACGGAAATTTCAGATTCGTGAAAGGCAATATTGCCGACAAGGAATTGATAGAGAAACTCTTCAGTGAGAACAAGCCTGAAGTGGTGGTTAATCTTGCGGCACAGGCTGGAGTGAGATACAGCATAACAAATCCCGACGCATATATAGAAAGCAACCTCATCGGTTTCTACAACATACTTGAGGCATGCCGTCACCATGAGGTGGAACATCTCGTTTATGCCTCTTCGTCATCCGTATATGGCAGCAACAAGAAGGTGCCGTACTCCACTGACGACAAGGTGGACAACCCAGTATCGCTATATGCGGCAACAAAGAAGAGCAACGAACTGCTGGCACATGCCTATAGCAAACTGTACAACATACCCAGCACTGGACTTCGCTTCTTCACTGTGTATGGTCCGGCAGGCCGCCCCGACATGGCTTACTTCGGATTTACGAACAAACTGGTGAATGGCGAGACAATAAAGATATTCAACTATGGCAACTGCAAGCGCGACTTTACATACGTTGACGACATCGTGGAGGGAGTGTTGAGAGTGATGCAACACGCACCTGAGCGAAAGAACGGTGAAGACGGTTTGCCCATCCCGCCATACAAGGTGTACAATATCGGAAACAACAGTCCTGAAAACCTGCTTGACTTCGTGTCAATCCTGCAGGAGGAGTTGGTAAGGGCTGGAGTGCTTCCCGGCGACTACGACTTTGAGTCGCACAAGGAACTTGTTGCCATGCAACCAGGGGATGTACCTGTGACTTACGCAGATACGACTCCCCTGGAAAATGATTTCGGATTCAAACCATCCACGTCATTGAGAGACGGACTCAGAAGGTTTGCCGAATGGTATGTAAACTACAAAGGTTAGCAAACTCTCTTTCATATTTAAAGAAATATCGAATTCAGACGGGCATTGGCTTTCTGGGCATCGCGCTCAGCAGCCAATGCCTTTTCTTCTGCCTCATAATACGATCCTAAGGAGATCAAATACTCCAATGTGGATAGTTCGCCAGACTGACAAGCCTTCATAAGGTATGAAGTGTTGTCGGTGGAAACAAGAACCGAACGGCATTTGTCTGCCGCCTTGACAAGTCCCTTTGTCAGGGCATATTCAGATGACAAGACACCACGAAGACTCTCCACAGAGGCGGTATGGGCTGACTCAGCAGCTAAGGTCTCTGCCTTGGCTTCCTTCACCTTCTTGCCTGCCGACCATAATGGAAGTGACATGCCTACAGTGACTCCCTGAAACTGCTCGCCAAGTGTCTTTTCGCTCATATAACCGAGCGAGAGGGTTGGAAGCCATGACTGGCGCGCAAGCGAGAGCCTGCTTCGCGACAGTGTCACACCATCACGAGCCATTGCCACCGAAGGGGCCGACGCGGCTGCCTGGGCAAACCATGTGTCGAAGTCCGGGGGAAGGACAATCGGTGCAAACACCGTGTCGGACACTGCCACTGGATTACCCCCATTCAAATTGATGAGCTGGGCTATCACCGCATCGCGCTCTGCACTTGCCTGTGTCAAGGATGTCTCTGTGGAAGACAGGCTCAGGACTACATTGTTGTAGTCCAGAATATTAATCTCTCCTGCCTCTAGCAAACGTTTCTGCATGGACAGCAAAGTGGCGGTCTGCGCCTGGCGCTGTTCAAGTGACTTGAGAAGAGCGTTGTAATACACCACGTCAATATACAACATCTTGGCTTCAAGAAGAATAGACTGGCGCGACTGGAGATAATCATCCTCAACGACTACATCCATATTCCGGGCAACCTTTCCCTTTGTTCCGATAATGGTGGGAATCTCGAATGGTTGAGACACAGATACATCATGACGGTTACCCACTAATGACGGTTTCCCCCACAGACGGTTATACCCCACCTCCAAAGGGTCGAGGGTATTGTCGGAGTGATTGGACACTTTTGCTGCATCGGCAGATTTTCTTGCCGCCTGCAGGCTTGGGTTGTTTTGCTCCACCTGTTTTAGCAGAGCCTCTACTGTTTGAGCCGGCAATGACACGGACTGTGCCAGTGCCAAAACAATAAAAAGAATCACCTTTGTTTTCATTATCTCTTAATTTTAAATTCCTAATTCCTAATTTCTAATTTCTCATTCCTAATTCCTAATTAACTTATACACCACCGGTATGATAAAAATATTCAAGACCGTGGATGTAATCAGTCCGCCTAATATCACCTTAGCCATCGGACTCTGTATCTCATTGCCAGGAAGATCTCCTGCAAACACCATCGGTATTAGAGCGAGGGCACTGGTCAATGCCGTCATGAGGATGGGATTAAGACGGTCAACTGAGCCTTGAAGTATGCTCTCGTTTAGTGTGTAATCACGCTTGCACAGGTCGTTATAGCGTGAGATGAGCAACATTCCGTTGCGGGTGGCAATGCCAAAGAGGGAGATAAATCCGATGATGGCAGGAATACTCAATATACCGCTGGTCATCCAGATGGCAGCCACGCCTCCGATGATTGCCAACGGGAGGTTTAGCATCACCACGGCAGACTGGGTAAGGTCGCGGAACTGATGGAAAAGCAATACGAAGATGACTATCAGCGATATCAGCGACGCAACGAGGAGAGTGCGCGAGGCAGACTGCTCACTCTCAAACTGGCCACCATATTCTATATGATAGCCTTCGGGCAGATGTATCTTCTCATCAACAATGTCGCGGATGTCGTTCACCACACCAAGCAGGTCGCGACCCGATACGTTGGCAGAGATGACTATCTTGCGCTGCACATTCTCACGGCTCACCGTGTTGGGACCAGACGATGAAGTTATCTCAGCCAACTGACTGAGTGTGACCTTGCCGGAGGGTGTGTCAACCATAAGGTCGCGTATGCTGGATATACTGCCACGACTGTCGTCGGACACCTTGAGGGTGAGGTCGAAGGTGCTGTTGCCGTCATATACCTGCGACACGGTGATACCCTGCAGGAGGGTTTCTATCATACCGGAAAACTGCGGCATGGTGACTCCATACATTGCAAGCATCTCGGGACGGGGAGTTATCTTCAGTTGCGGACGCTCCACCTGTTGTTCAACGTTGAGGTCGGCAATGCCTTCCACATCCTTTATCGACTCACGTATCTGATTGCCAAGGGCATACATACGGTTGAGGTCAGTGCCGAAGAGCTTTATGGCTATTCCGGCACGTGTGCCTGAGAGCATGGCGTCGATGCGGTGGCTGATAGGAGAACCTACCTCCACATTGATGCCCGGTATCTCGGATAGACGGTGGCGCACGTCGGCGAGAATCTCGTCCTTTGTGCGGTCGGAGAGTTCGAAGGGTGCCTCAATCTCCGAGGTATTCACTCCAAGGGCATGCTCGTCGAGTTCGGCTCGTCCGGTCTTTCTGCCCACCACCTTTATCTCGGGTATGGCGAGAAGGGCACGCTCCGCCCTGCGGCCTATACTGTCGGACTCTTCGAGGGAGATGCCGGGAAGTGTGCTGACATTGATGGTGAACGAACCCTCGTTAAACGGAGGAAGGAAACTGCGGCCGAAGCCGGCAAAAACGACTATGGCAGCGACAAGTACGACGAATGTTGAACCAAGCACAATACGCGGATGACCTATAGTCCATCTCAATGCCTTCAGATAGCGGTCTTTGAGGTATCGGGTGACGAGAGGCTCATTCTTTACATGTGGTGTATTGAGACTGCCGCCAAGGAGGAAACTGCACAGAACTGGAGTGAGCGTTAGTGCCACAACCGTGGATGAGCAGAGGGCTACAATAAAAGCAATGCCCAATGGTGCCAACATCCTGCCTTCCATTCCCGTAAGGAAGAAGATGGGAAGGAAACTGGCGATGATAATCAGCGTGGAGTTGAGAATCGGCATACGTACCTCGCGCGAGGCATCGAAGATGACATCCACAATGGGACGACGACCGGGGATGGGCAACTGACGGTTGTCGCGCAGTCGCTTATACACGTTTTCAACATCGACTATGGCATCATCCACAAGCGAACCGATTGCAATGCACAGTCCACCGAGACTCATCGTGTTGATGGTGAGCTCGAGGGCATGGAGTGTCACTATGGCAGCAAGTAGAGACAAGGGGATGGTGACAAGTGATATAACCGTGGTGCGCACGTTCATAAGGAAGATAAAGAGAACCACAACCACGAACACCGCACCTTCGATTAGGGCGTCTTTAACGTTGTCGATACTGCTCTCGATAAAGCGTGACTGGCGATAGACATCTGTAGAGAGATGAACGTTGGCAGGAAGTGTTTTCTCCAAATCCTCGAGTGTGCGGTCTATTTCGGCAGTAAGGTCGAGCGTACTGGTGTAGGGTTGCTTGGTGACGGTCATCATCACTGCGGGCTTGCCATTATAGGAAGCCACACCGGTGCGGGGAGTCTTGTCCCCTACCCTTACATCCGCCACATCACGCAGACAGACGGAGGTTGTGCCCGTCTTCTTAACCAAAGCCTTTGCCAAGGCAGACACATCGGTTGTGGATACAACACCACGGATGATATACTCATTGCCGTATTCATAGAGTGTTCCTCCCGACACGTTTGAGTTCATACCCTGAACAGCAGCCATAATATCACCAAGACCTACACCATGGTGAGCCATCCGTTCGGGACTAACCAAAATCTGGTATTCCTTAACCTCGCCGCCAAGTACTGCCACCTGAGCCACACCGCCAGTAGCCATCAGTCGCGGACGAATGGTCCAGTCGGCAATGGTGCGCAGGTCACGCAGTGAGGTGGAATCGGAAGTGAGGGCAACAAACATCAACTCGCCAAGGATAGACGACTGCGGTCCAAGAGTTGGATTACCAATACCTTCCGGAAGGTCATTGCGCACGGCAGCCAATTTCTCCGACACTACCTGTCGCGCCTTATATATATCTGTACCCCAATTAAATTCAACCCATACTACGGAGAATCCACTTGTGGAAGAGGAACGCACACGTCGCACGTCGGTGGCACCATTGACAGCAGTCTCCACGGGGAACGTCACCAGACGTTCCACCTCCTCTGCCGCCATACCGCGTGCCTCGGTCATCACGACAACAGTAGGGGCATTAAGGTCGGGGAATACATCCACCTCCATATTATAAGAGGTATAAACCCCACCAACCATCAGCAACACCGACACTATCAATATAGCGAGTCGGTTGTCAAGGGAAAATCTTATAATCTTATTCAGCATCTTTATTCTTCATTCTTCATACTTCATTCTTCATTTAAAAGAATCAATGGCTATGACTATGTCCTTCGGGCACAGAACCGCTCATCGAGGCGAGTCGCACCTGCATGGCTCCCTGAGTGACCACGGTTTCACCAGCCTTGATGCCACTGAGTATTTCTACACTCTCACCATTTTCTCTGCCAATAGCGACCTCACGCTTTATGAACACTCCTGGTTCGTCTGGCTCTGCCACATATACAAAATGAACGCCTTGCTCCTCGGTGATTGCGCCAAGAGGAAGCGACAGGCATGGCTTGCCTGACTGCATAAGAAGATAGACTTCTGCGTAGGAACCGGGAAGGATATTTCCCACATTGTCCATCGACAATGTGACCGGCGCAAAGGCGGAATTGTCGGACAGACTGCGGGCGTATGACTCCACACGTCCATTCATTGCCGACAGACGATATAAGGTCTTATCGCCGGGAATGCGAAAATTGGCTCCTGACACCGAGGGGAGATAACGCAGATACTGCTGCGGCACCTCTGCCCGCAACTGAAGACGACGGTTGGAGGTGATGGTGAGGATTGGAGTTCCCACGGTAACATAGTCACCCTGACGCACAAGTATGTTCTTGACATATCCTGCACGTGGCGAGGCAATGACAACACCACCCGTGGAAGCCGTTGCCTCCAGTCCACGGTAGGCAGCAAGTGCCTGCTCATATTCGAGCTTAGCCTGTTCGTAGGCTTTCTGTGATATTATCTTGTCAGCCACCAGTTTCTTTGCTCTCTGCAACTGGCTTTGGGCGGCAAGGAAGGCTGACTTTGCTTTTGCCACGGGGTCTCCATCCTTAAGATTGCTTGATGAAAGCGTGGCTATTTTCTGACCTATGACTATCGGTGCACCTTCAGTCAACTTCAGGTTGGAAAACTGTATAATACCGTCAGACGTAGCCACAACGGTATGTTCATCGTTCTGCGAGGACACAATCTGTCCTCCCACTTTAATTACATCCACGAAATCAGAGGGTTGCACGACTGCTGTATGTATATGTGCCTCCTCTATCTGATGCTTGGTCATAATGATTTCTCCCGCATGATCGGCGTGTTCATCCTTTTCCTCATGCTTTTCCTCCTTCTCTTTTTCCTCGTCATGCGAGTGATTGTCCGATGCACAAGCCGCAAAAAACAATACGGCGAGCGTCGGAATAATATATAATAATGTTCTTTTCATTTATTATCAGTCTATTTAAGTTACTAATCTGTTTCCAAAAATCACGATAAGGAAACTGGAGGAGCCCTAAGCCCGGAACTCCCGAACAACTTATTTGACTGATAATGGGAAATATAATAATATCCATTGCACTGGGTTTCCATCGGCATATCCAACGGAACAACCGACGACATAAAAATATGTGCAATAGAAGATACAGAACAAGAGCCTACAGTGCGCTGATGACACTGACTGCCCTTGAGATAATGATGGTAAGAACTGCATGACGTCTTACTGTGACCATCATGAGTATGACCGTCGGCATCAACATCTGAGTCAACGGCAAAGCACATCTCCTCACCATGATGATGATGAGGTATCATAGGTGCTGCCAGCAATGAGAATACTGACAGCACCCAAAATACTATGGTCAATAGACGACGCAATTTCTAACTTCTAAATTGTCACTTCTAATTTGTAATTTCCAACTTCCATAAAGTTGTCAATCCTCTGCTGCCACTCCTTCTGAGTGCGACAGTCATACTTGCTCCATGACGAACCGAAGTAATATGTAAACTTCTCACCAGCCTTAACGCCCTTCTTGATGCCAAGGGCATGACCGGCATTGCCACGTACTGGATTCTCATACATCACCTTGCAGGTCTGGTCAACACCGTCGGGGAAGATGGCTGCAACGTAAATCTGGAAGTTCTGACCCTTGGGATTGTCGGTCGGGTCAGCATACTGAACATAGTTCTTGCCAAGCACTACACTCTCGGTGTCCTCGGTGTGGATGACAACACCTGAGGCCACATCGGCAGGAGCTGTAAGACCGTCATACCATACAGTCATCTTGTTGAAGTTGCTGCCCTTGTCGATACTCAGGATTCTGTTCTCAACGACATTCTCGTCGTTGTCATACTTTGAAGGATTATACTTCAGACGGACAGTAAAGCGGAGAGGACCGTTGTCGAGCAGTTCATACTCCTTCCAGCAATACGGGAAGACGATGTTGTCGCCATCGATGAGGGCGGGAGTACCGCAACCAAGTGTAGGACCGACCTTATAGCAGTCGAGACCATGACCACGGTCAACATGATAGCTGAGCTTGTTGACCAACTCATTATAATAACGGCTCTCGACGACGAGGTCTGGAGTGTTCTTCACCCACACGTCATTACCAAAGGCATCCTCACCCGAACGCTGGAGTGCGGGACCATAGCAACGGTAAGCACCGCGGTCGTTCTCCCATGCGATATCGTCAACACGCTCGGGATACATACGGCCATAGCATTTGTTCACAAAGACTGAAGGCTCACCCTTTGTGATGGTATATGTAGCCTGTCCCTTTGGAGCCACGCAAGCCTCGATAAGGAGTTTGCCGTCGTAGGTGAGTTGGTAAGCCACCTCAAAACCGAGGGCGTTTTTCACCACGAACTGGCGACCGCCACTGATGCCAAGACGCTGGAAGACAGACGCTGCATCAAGTTCGACAACCTCCTGACGCTGCATTCCCGAGGGATTGCTGACGGTGACTGTCACAGGAGCGGCATCCGCAGCAGGCGCACAAGAGGCATCGTCGAAGCGGACCTTCTCGCAGGCT
The DNA here is from genome assembly GCA_051869395.1 of Prevotella sp. GTDB lineage: Bacteria > Bacteroidota > Bacteroidia > Bacteroidales > Bacteroidaceae > Prevotella. The sequence goes on along the minus strand of JBJEAV010000444.1, from coordinate 13,748 downwards.
GCGAGGAGCATGGCGCCCGTACCGAAGTTGGCGGTGTTCTTTGCGGTAAGCTGCTGACCCTTGATGGCCTTCTCGCCGATGGGCTGGACATAACCTACCGAACCGTCGGCCTGAAGGGCAACTGTGGTTAGGTATTTCCATGCAAGGTCGGTGACAGGCTGATACTTCGCCTTGTCAAGCAGACCGTGGTTCATACCCCAAAGGAGTCCGTATGTAAAGAAGGCTGTGCCGCTCGTTTCGGGACCTACAGCCTGTTCGGGATCGAGGATGGAACGTGTCCAATATCCCTCCTTCTGCTGGCATGCGGCAACAGCCTCAGCCAACTGTTGGAAACGCTCAACGAAGAACGGACGGTGTTTGTAGTCGGCGGGCATGTCGGCAAGCACCTTTGCCAGTCCTGCCAATACCCAACCGTCGCCACGTGCCCAGAAGTCCTTCTTGCCAAGGTCGGTCTTGTGGGCAGGATAGATATACTTGCCGTCGCGGAAATAGAGGTGCGACTCCTTGTCCCACATCAGGTCGTCGGCATACTTGTAGTTGGCATAGAGCTGGTCGAGATACTGTTCGTTGCCGGTCACCTTATATAATTTGGCATATACCGGCATCACCATATAAAGAGCGTCAGCCCACCACCAATAATCGGTGGCAGAGTTCTTCACCTGATAATCCATAACCTCAATGGCACGCGCAATTTTGTATGCGTCGGGATTCATGCGATACATGTCGAGGTAGGTCTGAAAACAGATCTGCCAGTCGCCGAACTGCACGTGCTGCATCGACTCGCCATACTGTTTGTAGAGCCACTTGGTCTGGTCTTTCTCTGTTGCACCGCTCCACTTGTTGTGGCGCGCCCACTTGTCGCTATACTCCAAATAGCGGGCATTGCCAGTGAGTCGGTATGCCTCCATATTTCCCGTGAAATACGCGGCATCATCCCAGAAAGCCCTCACTTCGGGAGAGTGGGTGGACTGATAGGCATCATTTACTTTTTGTACAATCTCAATGGCAGGCACAGGTTTGGGTGTCTGCTTTTTCTTTGACTTGGCAGCTGAAGCCTGGAAAGGCAGTAACATCAGTGCCGCTGCAATAGTAGCTAATGTTTTCATTCATTTATTTTTTTAGTTCGTAATTAAACCAGTTGATAATCTGTCGGAAAAGGTGGTTGCGGGTGTTACCGCCCGAAATACCATGGTTGCGGTTGGTATATACTAATTGTTTGAAGTCCTTGTCTGCCTGGACCAATGCCTCAACGTATTCCGCCGAATTCTGATAGTGTACATTGTCGTCGGCCAGTCCATGGCATATCAGCAGCGCACCATGGAGCTTGGATGCACGGGCTATAGGATTAACCTCGTCATAGCCCGACTTGTTCTCCTTGGGTGTGCGCATAAAACGCTCGGTATATACAGTGTCGTAATAACGCCAGCATGTGGGTGGTGCCACTGCTACTCCGGCACAAAATACGGGACGGCCCTCAGACATGGACATGAGTGTGTTCCATCCACCATAGCTCCAACCCCAAATACCGATGCGATCCTTATCCACAAACGGCTGTTGGCCTAACCACAAGGCTGTCTCCACCTGGTCGAAGGCTTCCTTTTCGCCAAGTCGCAGATAGGTACACTTCTCAAAAGCGGCTCCACGACCACCAGTGCCACGGTTATCCACGCACACCACAACATATCCCTGTTGCGCCATATACTGTTCCATAACCGCTCCCTGTCCGTTGCAACCGATATTCCAGGAATTGAGCACCTGCTGACTGCCCGGACCGCCATACTGGAACATGATGACAGGATAACGCTTGGAAACATCGAATCCTGCGGGCTTAATCATCCATCCGTTGAGCTTAGTGCCCTCAGTGGTAGTGAAGGAGAAGAGTTCGCGTGTTGCCACGTCATACTGTGCCCACTTATCCTTCAGTTCCTTGTTGTCGATTAGGGTCACGCTCTGCTTTCCGCCTACGGTATTGAGGGTGTAAGTAGTAGGATTGTTGATGTCGCTCCACACGTTGATGAAATACTTGAAGTTGGAACTGAAGATAGCTGAGTTATATCCCGCCTTGGGAGTGAGTTTCTCGGTCTTGCCGTTGGCATGGCTGACATACACCTGCTTCTCGGTTGCCCCGTCGGGGTTGGCTGCATAGAAGACATCACCCGTAGCCGCATTAATGCCATAAACATCCAGCACCTCATAATTGCCGGAAGTGACCTTACGCTTCAACTGTCCGTTTATATTATATAAATAAAGGTGGTTGAAACCGTCGCGCTCTGACGGCATCAGAATCATATTGCCCACAAAGCGCACCTCCTGAGCAGCAGCCTCCTTGATATACTTATCAACATTATCCTGAATGACAAGCTTTGCCACTGTGGATAGCGGATTGACCATATAAATGCACATCTGGTCCTGATGGCGGTTGAGGGTGAACACCGCCACCTTTGACGAGTCGGACGTTGCCGCTATGCGCGGTATATATCCGTCAGCCTCAACAGGCACATTGAGCTGGCGTGTCTGGCGCGACTTGATGTCGAAGCTCCATACCGACACCTTGGAGTTGTCCTCGCCTGCCTTGGGATATTTATAGGTATAAAGTCCGGGATATGTGGCATATTCATCATTGTCGGGATGGCTGCCACGGAAGAGCTGCATGGAATACTGCTTTACCTGGGACTCATCGTATTTTATCCAGCATATCTGACGGCTGTCGGCAGTAAAGACCATGGAACTGTTAGTGGTGAACTCTTCCTCATATACCCAGTCGGGTACTCCGTTGATTATCTCGTTGAACTTGCCGTCCTTGGTGATTTGGCTCTCGGCATTGTCATATAACAATTTGACGAGGAAAATATTATTCTCCCTGACAAAAGCTATCTGGGTGCCGTCGGGAGAGAATATCGGAGTCTGCTGTGGACCATCGTTGGAAAGGGCCACCATCTTGTTGTTGCGTACGTCAAAGATGTAATAACAGGCAGTGAACGAACGGCGGTAGATGGGGTGTGTATCAGTCTGTATCAGTATGTTACGTCCATCGGGACTGACGATATAGCCGTCGATGGCATCAATGCGTATCTTCGGACCTCTCACATTGTCGAGGTCGAAGACGGTTGCCACCTGCTTGCCGGTCTTGAATGAGAACTTGAGTATTTTTCTCTTGTCCTTTGATATCTGCATATAGGTCTCGCCGTCAGCTGCGGGTTTCACTGCGGCAAGTCGCTCACCATAGAAATCACCACGTGTGATGCTCTTCAGGTCGAGCTGCTCCTTTGCGTTAATATTAGTCAGTGCAAACATGATGGAAGCACATAAAATGATTATTTTTCTCATAAAAATTCCTTTTTTTCTATATTTGGGGTACAAAGTTACGGTATTTTTTGTAACTTTGCAAACAAATTGTGATATTTTATTATATTTTTCGTTACTTTGCAAACGTGTTGCATGAAAAATGAAGATTGTTTGTAAATGAAGAATGTTTTTATAATGAAGAAGAGATATAACGACTATGGATCATGGATAAGGGCACAGTTTCCTTATCGAGTGCAGAAAATATCGGTGGATGCCGGCTTTTCCTGTCCTAACAGGGACGGTATAGTTAGCCACGGCGGATGCGTGTTCTGCGACAACAGGACATTTAATCCCGCCTACTGTGAAAGGGAAAAATCCATCAAGGAACAGATAAAGGCTGGCAAGGACTTCTTCGCAAGGAAATATCCCGACATGAAATACCTTGCCTACTTTCAGGCTTACAGTAATACATACGCTGATGTTGAAACTCTGAAACGCAGGTACGAGGAGGCTCTCGATGTGGAAGATGTTGTTGGTATCGTTATTGGTACAAGACCTGACTGCGTGCCTGAGGCTACACTCAACTATCTTGATGAACTGAACCGACAGACATTTATGATTGTGGAATACGGTATTGAATCCACTAACAACACGACACTGAAAATCATCAACAGAGGACATGACTTCGAATGTTCTGCCGATGCCATACGCCATACGGCTGAGAGAGGCATACTCACAGGAGGTCATGTCATCATAGGACTTCCGGGAGAAACACCCGAGGACAGCATCAGGCAGGCGGAAACCATATCGAAATTGCCACTGAACATACTTAAGTTGCATCAGATGCAGGTGGTAAAAGGAACGCGCCTCGCCGAGATCTATCAGGGCAAAGGCGCGTTATGCGGTTTTGACAAAAGAGAATCTCAACCTTATATATATAATAAGGTGGAAGACTATATAAGACTCGTGGCTCAATATATATCACGACTCCGACCGGACATCATCCTCGAAAGATTCGTGTCGCAGTCGCCCAAGGGTATGGTGTTGGCACCGTCGTGGGGACTGAAAAACCATGAGTTCACAAACCTTCTCGACAATTACTTGCGCGAGCACGATATCACGCAGGGCTGCTCAATCTCACGCTTCCAAGCCGACAGATAAGAGAAGAAATCGTCTGCCGAGTGCATTCCCCCTGGGAAGGTCTCGTTGTCGGAGGCAAAGGTGATATAATAGCGCATCTCTTTGGCAATGTTTCCCACAACATACGGATAGTTATCCTTGTCGGCTGGCAACTCACTCACCACATTGGAGACTGGCAGACAGATTCCCAATCCCACAGTCTCGCGCTTGTGACCTGCTGAGTCCTTCTCTGACACTGGCCAGTCGGTACCCCAGCAGCCGCGCAGCCCTTTCTTGTCGCTGAACTCACAGGAGTTCTTGACATTGATGACTCCAGTAGCCAACTGCAACGATGACGCGTCGCGGTTGAAACGCACATCCACCTGACAGTCGCGTCTGCCGGCATAGAGAGTGTAATATGTTGTCATATCGATACGCTCGTCGGGTGAGCAGGTCTCGGGATAACGGGGATTCCATCCCTTGTCCTCCACCTTGACAACAGTGCGCAGCGGTCCGCGCGACACTATAGACAACGTGCGGAAGTTGACGTCCTTAAGCATCTGCGGCTTGCCCGACTGCCATCCGCGCAGTGCTCCCACGCCGAAGGTCTGACCCACCCACAGCACATCATCGCCATATCCTGCCGCCTTCTGTTCAGCATCGGGATAGAACTGTGTGTCGCGCAGCTCAAGCGCACGTCGATACTTGCCATAAATATCCACCGTCTGACGCTCGTCGAAATATATACGGTATGCCACCATATCGTTCTCGAAAGCCGGTCCGTGATGATGCAGCATCCAATAGGGATTGGTGCCGTTGTCAACGGTAAGACTGCTGATGTAAAGGTCCTGCTTGTTGTTGCTCTTGATTTTCTTGTTGCTCATCATCATCTCGGCATACACCTGGGTCTTGTACTCACGCGGCTGTCCCTCATCATAGAGAGTTACACCAAAGTTGAGTTTCTGCTTCTTCTGTATCTCGGGCACAATGAACACGAGACAGTCGAAGCGACCATCGCCGTCGATGTCGTCGAGTTGGGAGGGCAATTCGACATTGTTTGCATCCACAACAACAGCCGAACGTACAGACAGGTCGAGCTTGAGTTCCACGGGAACAGCAGTGCGCGACGTTTTCAATGGATTAGAGACAGACACCAGGAGTGTCGTCTGAGCCTGTGCCGCCAATGAGGCAAACAGGACAGTTAGGGAAATTATTCTCTTCTTCATATAAATATTTGTTTTAGCCGCTACAAAATTACACAATTTTAGCTATATGTGCAATAAAATGTCACAAAATCGCACTTTTTTACGCTTTTATTTATCTTTTTTACGTTAAAATTTGGTTATTACAACTAAATTTATTATTTTTGCACTTGATTTTAACAATAATCAAGAAAAATAAGTGATACAGTGAGGAAGTTTTATATCATAGTGGCTCTCGTGATGATGCTCTGCATCGGATGCGAATGGCATCTGAAACCCAACTCAGGGGATTCGGATGACGGCATCGTCGTGGAGAGATATGATCGTGTGCAAAGCCTGTATCTCACTACCGGCGATTTTGCCGCACTGCAGCAGATGAGCACCAACTATCCCAACCAAACCCGTACACTTATTGAGGATGTACTTAAGATAGGTCACGTCAACGACCCTGAAATCAACAGCAAGTTCCTCCACTTCTATCAGGACACCATCCTTCAGGCCATCATTAACGAGGCAGAACAGCAGTATGCCAATATGGACGACATCAACAGGGACTTCACACAGGCGTTCGCCAGACTGCAGTCTATGCTGCCGGGCATAGACGTGCCTGTGGTTTATGCCCAGATTGGTTCACTCGACCAGAGCGTTATAGTAGGCGAGAATTCCATAGGTTTCAGTCTTGACAAATATCTTGGCAAGGACTATCCGCTATATGCCAAATACTATCCGGAACAACAGCGAAAGATGATGGTTAGGCAGATGATTGTGCCCGACTGTATGCTCTTTTATATACTGAGCATATATCCCTTGCCCCACAACGCCCGTCTCACCCAACAGCAATGCGACCTTCACATGGGAAAGATACAGTGGGTGGTGAACAGGCTGACAGGACGGCGTGTCTTCGGCAACAAGTATGTTGCCACCGTTGCGCGCTATATGAAACGCCATGCCAAGACAACGTTCAACGACCTCCTCACAATGCCTATTGAGAACGACCTGTCAAACTGAGCCAGGTCTTTTTTCCCTTTACATAATACTGCCATAATATTGAGATGGGCAACCTGCCAGGCTCATTCTCAACACACCTGCCTTGCAGTATGCGGCGACGGTCTGCGGCAAAGTCCGACTTCCATTTGAGGAATGCCCTACGACCACGTATTACCGCCTTGAAATCCCCATAGTTGCGTCCCAACAAGAGCATCTGGAATGCTGCCACATAGTCGAGCACACAACGCATCCGCATAACCTTATGCAGCTCCTTGTCAGGCAGACACTTATACAACATGGTAAGATTGTTGCGGAAATTGAGGAATGTCTTCATGGGATTGCTCTTAGGCAGTGTGCCTCCACCAACATGAAACACATGACTCATCGGAAGGCAATATATCTTGCGTCCCGCAATGGAAAGTCGCCAACAGAGATCGATCTCCTCGTTATGGGCGAAGAAACGGCCGTCGAGTCCCTCCTCTCGCCAATAATCCGCCGAGCGGATAAGCAATGCTGCACCCGTAGCCCATAATATCTCCATAGGCTTGTCGTACTGCCCCCTATCCTTCTCTACTGTATCAAAAATACGGCCACGGCAGAAGGGATAGCCATAGCGGTCTATCAGTCCTCCACTCGCTCCCGCATACTCGAAACTCTCGTGATCAGCCTCAGAGAGGAGCTTTGGCTGGCAAGCCGCCACCTCAGGGTGAGCATCCATGAAATCCACCATCGGCTTAAGCCAATAGTCAGTAACACGGATGTCTGAATTCAACAGCACGTAATACTCCGCGACAATCTGTCGCAAAGCCTTGTTATATCCCTCGGCAAAACCATAGTTCTTGTCAAGGATTATCAGTTTTACCCCTGGATGATTATCCCTGAGGTATGACAAAGAACCATCCGTTGACGCATTGTCGGCAACAAAGACCTCTGCATCACCCTTGTACTTCTCCACTCCGGCAAGATAAGTCCTCAACATCTTCTCACCGTTCCAGTTTAAAATCACTATAGCCGTCTTCATTCTTCACTCTTCATTCTCAAAGCACTTTTGTCCGCATTAAAATCCCCAAGCCTCACAGTCATAATCTCGTTATCATATTCGGGCTTCGCCATCGCCGCCGGCATCTCGACACGGATATAGTTCTCGGTAAAACCATGCATCGCCTTGCCGCGCGGAGCTTTCTCGAAGAGCACATCAGCCGACTTGCCAATATGTCTTGAATAGAACGCATGAGTCTTCTCGTCTGACAGTTTTAGCAACCGATGGCTTCGCTCCTTCTTATCAGCATCTGATACCACATACGGTATCTTGAGAGCCGCAGTACCGGGACGCTCAGAATAAGGAAACACATGAAGCTGGGTTACATCAAGTGAACTGAGAAACTCATACGTTTCCTCAAAACATTCGGGTGTCTCCCCCCTGCATCCCACCATAACATCCACACCAATAAACGCATCGGGCATAACCAACTTTATGCGCCCTATCTTATCGGCAAAGAGCTGACGGTCATAATGCCTATGCATAAGGCGGAGCACTTCGTCACTGCCACTCTGGAGCGGAATATGGAAATGTGGCATAAAAGCACGGCTTCGGGCACAGAAGTCAATAAGCTCGTCACTAATGAGGTCTGGCTCAAGGCTACTGATGCGATAACGTTTGACATCCTCAACTTCATCCAATCTGCAGACGAGGTCAATGAAACTCTCACCTGTTGTCTTGCCAAAGTCACCAATGTTCACTCCTGTCAGCACAATTTCCTTCCCCCCCTCGGCGGCAGCCTCTCTGGCTTGTGCCACTAATGAGTCAATTGATGGATTGCGACTGAAACCTCGTGCATAAGGGATGGTGCAATAGGTGCAGAAATAGTCACAACCATCCTGTACCTTCAGAAAATATCGCGTACGGTTTCCACGTGAACAACTGGGAGCAAAGGAACGTATATCCTTTGTCTTTACCGCATAGTGTTCATTTAGATGAGCATCCGAACCTTCCCCAGTCCATTTCTCAGAGAGAAACTGTATGAGGTTCGCTTTCTCATTTGAACCTAAGACCAGGTCAACACCTTCAATGGAACTGATACGCTCAGGCTGAAGCTGGGCATAGCATCCGGTTACCACAACAAACGCACCTTCATTTGCGCGAACCATGCGGTTGATGGCTTGCCTACATTTACGGTCAGCCACATCCGTAACCGAGCAAGTGTTTATCAGGCATAAGTCAGCCTTCTCGCCTTTACGTGCAGTAACCACCCCCATATCTTGCAGCATCTTGCCGAAAGTGGAGGTTTCAGAGAAGTTCAGCTTGCAACCTAAAGTATAGTAAGCAGCCTTCTTGCCTTGAAAAGCAGATGAATCAATCATATCTAATATATAATAATGTATATTCAATGTTTGGCATATATTGCCTAAGACGGTGCAAAGATAGCAATAATTATCCAAAAAACACTCAAAAAATACCATTTTAAAAAAGCGCAGTATTTTGTTACAAAGTTTAACATTCGCTAAGTAACTGTTTATTAATGACTTGTGAAAATGTTACAAAAACAGAGCAAAAAAAACTCTAAAAAAAGATACAACCTATTGAAAAAATGCCTAACTTTGCAGCGTTTTAATAAACAAATGATTGTTTTACAGATTTAAAAAGCTTAGAAAAAATGAAGAAATTAGTTTTTGCGTTCGTAGCTGTTGTAGCTATCTCTTTCGCTTCTTGCGGTAACAAGACAAATCAGGCTGCTCCTGTAGATTCTGATTCTGTAGCAACTGTTGACACTGCTGCTGTTGACTCTGTTGCTTCTGATAGCGCTGCAACTGACTCAGTTCAGTAATTGCTTGCAATAGCCGAACTAAGGTGAAAAATTTACCGTTGGTCTCAGACCGACGGTATTTTTTTTGCTCTATGACTTATGATAACAATCATGATGCTTTGACTCTTTGAATGACATAAAAGTTAAATGCCCCGCGCTTCTCAGCGTGAGGCATTTCAATCAATAGGTATTAGCCTTCTAAGGTAAAAAGATTGTATTCAGGATAACGCTGCAAAGGTACACATTTTTACACAAATACACAAGGATTTGATGATGTTTAATAACATCAAATCGCCCATTTTACTTAATATTGTTTAAATAATTTGTGTTTTGTGCGTTTTTTATGTATTTTTCCATGTTTCATTAACAAAAAAAGGCACAAAATACAATCAAAAAACAATGAAAAAAAATGTGGTCAACAACAACAGAAGTTGTCATTGACCACTAACTACAACGCATATAATAGAGCCATTGGCCCTAAAGAAATCATTATCTTATTCTGTCAGCTGCCCTTACTAACTTCTCATCTGCCATTATTCCCTTATATGCTAAGAAATAGAAGACAAGAGCAAATGCGGGAAGAGCACCGCCAAACTCTATCTGGAACGATGTTCCTGCAGCAGGAGTACCAAGGACATTGCTGAAGACAGCATAAACGATATACCAACCAATCACAAGGAATATGTTAAAGGTACACATGCGCGCCTGGAAACGGCGGTTGTGATAAAGGAATATCGTGTATAATCCCAAGGCTGACGACGGAAGCATAATTGCAAATAGAGGCCAGCATGAGAACTGGTGCTGACCCTGTCCGTCAACAAGCCACAGGTTGTATTCTGTCACTGTGTTCAATCCACCAACGTCAAACGTGCCGATAGGCATACACATACATACCACAGAGAGGATGACTGCCAATAAGAGGAAAATGGACTGTTTACGCTGTATCATCAGTTGTTCTCCTTTAACGGGTCACGCCAATAAACCTTATCCTCCACAAACTCCTGTGTAGCGAGGAGTGTAGGCTTTGGCAACTTCTCGTAATAGCGTGAGATTTCAATCTGCTCACGATTCTCAAACACCTCTTCGAGGTTGTCGTTGTAGGATGCGAACTCAGCCAGTTTCTTGCTCAGGTCTTCCTTTATCTGCACTGAAATTTGATTTGCCCTCTTTGCAATGATGGCTACACTCTCATAAATGTTGCCAGTATCCTTGCTGAGGTCCATAATGTTACGCGTAACGGTATTTACCGGTGCTTTTGATTTCTTGTAATCCATAATATATCTTTAATACTTTAATTTTAAAATTCTTTAATCCTTTGTGATTTCCTTACATTTCTTGATGTACTTCTCAGCTGTCTTTCGCTCCGGACTATCAGGATATTCATTGATAAATCCATAGCACTCGTCCTCTGCATCACGATAGCGTTCAACCTTCTTCTCCTCAATACTCTGTCTTGCCAGTTCGTACTTGCTCTTCATGATGAGCACGGCAAACTCCTCGCGCATCTTGGTGAAGGGATAGGTTTTGAGGGCATTCTCGCTTGTCACGATACAAGCCTCAAAGTTTGAACCGCCGTTGGTGCAGTTGCCAAAATAATCACCGAGATTATAATACAGCCTTGCCGAGAGATACTCCTTGAGCACAAGCTTGTCTGTGAGGTCGAACATCCTCGACTGCGCCTTCTCCTTAAGCTGCGACTCCGGGAAAAAGTCAAGGAAGTCCTGGTATGCACTGATGGCATTGACAGTGGAAGTCTGGTCGAGACGCGGCTCTGGCGTGCTCTGATATAGTGACTGTCCTATATAAAATGCAGCCTGCTCGGCATAAATTCCCTTGGGATATGACTGATAGTACTTCTTGAATGTAGCCGACGCACTTTCATAGTCGCGGTCACAATATTCAGCCATAGCCAACATATACAGACACTCCTGGGCATTGTCGGTACCCTTCTGTATAACCACCAGTTCCTGCAGCAAGGTGATGGCCTGATTGAACTTGCCACGGGCAAAACACTCCTTTGCAAACTCATATTTATAATCATTGTCCGTGGTCTTATAAACACGGTTGAACTCCGACGCACAACTGCTGAAGAGTAAGGTCAGAGCGGCTAATGATATCACGTATTTCTTCATTTCTTGCATTTTAGTGTGCAAAGTTAGTCATTTTTCCCTAAAAGACAAAGCATTTATACCCTTTTTTGCAAAAAAATCGGCAAATATAACGTTTATTACGTTGAAATTGAGTAATTTTGCATCCCATGAACAGATTTATATTAACTTCTAAGTACAAGCCCACTGGCGACCAGCCCGAGGCGATAAGGCAACTGACTGACGGACTGGAGCGCGGCGACAGGGCACAGGTTCTGCTCGGCGTGACCGGTTCGGGCAAGACTTTCACAGTGGCTAACGTCATCGCAAACGTTAACCGCCCCACCCTCGTGCTTAGTCACAACAAGACATTGGCAGCACAGCTATACGAGGAGATGCGGGGATTCTTCCCCGAAAATGCGGTGGAGTATTACGTGAGCTACTACGACTACTACCAACCGGAGGCATACCTGCCTACCACCGATACATATATAGAAAAAGACTTGGCGATAAACATGGAAATCGACCGCCTCAGACTGCGTGCGGTATCGTCTCTGCTGTCGGGAAGAAGGGATGTCATCGTGGTATCGTCGGTGAGCTGTATCTACGGTATGGGAAGCCCCATTGCCCTTTCGGAGAATGTCATTGAGATAAGGCGAGGACAGGTGCTCGACCGCAACATGTTGCTCCGCCGACTGGTGGGCGCATTATATGTGCGCAACGATATGGAACTCGAACGAGGCAACTTCCGAGTGAAGGGCGACACTGTGGATATCTTCCCCGCCTACAGCGAGTACATAGTGAGGGTGACATTCTGGGATGACGAGATTGATGCCATTGAGGAACTGGATGCCATAGCCATGCAGCGACTCGCAAAGTTTGACGAGTACAAGATCTACCCTGCCAACCTCTTCACCACCACACAGGAACAGACCAACATCGCCATCCGCAACATACAGGACGACCTTGTGAAACAGATTGAGTTCTTCAAGGAACAGGGCGACAACATAAAGGCGGACCGCATCAAGGAACGCGTGGAATATGACATGGAGATGATCAAGGAACTCGGACATTGCTCTGGTATCGAGAACTACTCTCGATACTTCGACGGCAGAAAGGCGGGGGAAAGACCATATTGCCTGCTCGACTTTTTCCCTAAGGACTACCTTATGGTGATTGACGAGAGCCACGTGAGCGTACCTCAGATAAGTGCTATGTATGGCGGTGACAGGGCACGCAAGCGCAATCTCGTGGAATATGCCTTCCGTCTGCCCGCGGCATTCGACAACCGCCCGCTTACGTTTGACGAATTTCAGGAGATGACCAACCAGGTGATTTATGTGTCTGCCACTCCTGCCGACTTCGAACTTGGCGAGTCGGAGGGTGTGGTCGTGGAACAGATTATACGTCCCACGGGATTGCTCGACCCCGAGATTGAGGTCAGACCGAGCGAGAACCAAATTGACGACCTGATGGACGAGATATTGACAAGGACAAACAACAACGAGCGCGTGCTCATCACCACACTGACAAAACGTATGGCGGAGGAACTTACTGAGTATCTGCTTAATCATAACATCAGGACGGCATACATTCACAGTGACGTGGCAACTCTCGACCGTGTGAAGATTCTTGAAGACCTGAGAGCTGGAGAATACGATGTGTTAGTGGGTGTAAACCTTCTGCGTGAGGGCCTCGACCTGCCAGAGGTGTCACTTGTGGCTATCTTAGATGCCGACAAGGAGGGATTCCTGAGGAGTCACCGCAGTCTTACACAGACTGCCGGACGTGCGGCACGTAACGTCAACGGCAAGGTAATCATGTATGCGGATAACATCACACAGAGTATGCAGATGACCATTGACGAGACCAACCGCCGACGCATGAAGCAGATGCACTATAACGAGATGCACGGCATCACGCCAACACAGATTATGAAGGCAAGAAAGTCTGCACTTATGTCTGAGACAGGCACTCCCGAACAGACCACGGACATAACCATACCTGCAAAGGCAAGCGGCAAGACAAAGACCTACGACATAGCCGGCGTGGCATATACCGGTCCAGCCGAGGGAGCCTTTGCCGCAGACCCTATTATAAGGAAGATGACTCCAAAGCAGCTTGAGAAGAGCATTGCCGAGACCACTCGTCTGATGAAGGAGGCGGCAAAGAACCTCGACTTCCTGCAAGCCGCGCAATATCGTGACGAGATTATAAGGCTGAAGGAATTAGGAATTAGGAATGAGGAATGAGGAATGAGGAAT
>JBJEAV010000443.1:1493-6435 GCA_051869395.1 Prevotella sp. | reverse complement strand
GTTAAGCCTGTAGCTAGCGTTCATCCTGAGCCAGGATCAAACTCTCCATTGTAAATTATTTATTTCTTTTTAGCCAAGGGCGTGAAGCAAAACTTCACGCAACGGTGGCTATTGTTTGTTCTGTACTTTTGGATGACTCTCGAATTATCGAAGCTCAAAGCAAACTTTCAATCTTATTAAAAATTGACGGTTCGTATCTTTTACCCGAATTACAATATATAAAATAATGTAACTCGCTTCTTGTACTACTTCTCTGTTTATGTAAGTCTTTCAAAGAACTCTTTCTTTATTTTTGCTCTCAGAGGACCGTTGTTCTCAAAAGCGGATGCAAAGGTACGGACTTTTTTTGAACCCACCAAATATTTTAGCAGAAAACTATTAATATTTAACAGTATTTTAGAATTGGGCCTGATTATTCTTTTACCACACATTATTATATATATTATAATGCATTAACTTTGATAAACTTTAGTTTTGACTTTCGTAATAAAGCATAAGGATAAAAAAGCTATAAATATAACAATAATTCTTTGATATTTCTTCGATAATATATTATTTTTTTGTACCTTTGCAGCTGTTATGGATATAATAATGGTTAGACACACACGCGTAGGAGTGCCCAAAGGCATATGCTACGGATGGTCAGACGTGCCTGTAGCAGACACGTTTGAGGAAGAGGCTGCTAATACGAAAAAGCAGTTTGAAGAGATATTAAAAGAAAGTGCCCCTGACATTGTTTTCTCTTCTCCATTGACAAGAGCGCGCAAGTTAGCCGCATATTGCGGATATGACAATCCCCTGCTGGACAACCGTCTAAAAGAGATGAACATGGGAGAATGGGAGATGCAGAGATACGACGAGATTAAGGATGATGCACTACAGATGTGGTATAATGACTATATGCATCTGAGAGCGACAGGTGGGGAAGGCTTTCCCGACCTATACAAGAGAGTGTCCGCCTTTTTTGATGAGCTGAGAACAAAAGAATACCGCCGTGTGGCGATATTCGCCCACGGCGGTGTATTGCTGTGTGCCGGAATCTATGCCGGCCTATTTCCAGCGGAAGGATGCTTTGAGCATCTGGTAGAATGTGGAGGGATACAACGGTTAAGCGTGTAAAGGGACAACGGTTAAGCTTGCAACTGGATAATACCAGCTCCCTCCTTCAATGCCTGCATATTAAGAGGAATCAACCCGTGATGGCGTTCAGGAAGAGTCTTATACAAGGCCTTCTCCACTCCATCATGGCTGATAACTGGACATACACCTAACAATCCGCCAAGGACAATCATGTTAAACACCTTGGAGTTTTTCATCTCCGCAGCCTTGTCCATTGCGTCGATACGATATACCTTAATGTCCTTACGCGTAGGAGGATTGATGATACCAAAACCATCGTAAATCAAGATTCCCCCCTCCTTAATCTTCGGCTGGAACTTGTCGAGCGACGGCTGATTGAGTACAACAGCCACATCGTATGAACTGAGAATAGGCGAACTGATAGGGTCGTCACTTACGATAACCGTAACATTTGCCGTACCACCACGTTGCTCAGGACCATATGCTGGCATCCATGTCACCTCCTTGCCTTCCATGAGACCTGAGTAAGCAAGAATCTTGCCCATAGACAGCACGCCTTGTCCACCGAATCCGGATATAATAATTTCCTTTTTCATAATTACTTCAGTATCAACTGTTAAACTTAAATAGTGTCCTTAAGGTCTCCCTTAGGATAGAACGGGAACATATTCTCCTTCATCCATTGATTGGCCTGAACAGGAGTAAGTTTCCAACCGCTATTACATGTTGAGACAATCTCGACGAGCGAGCTACCCTTTCCATCCATTGAAGCCTGAAAAGCCTTGCGAATGGCCTTCTTTGCACTGCGAATAGCAGGCACAGACTCGACACTCTGGCGAGTGACATAACATGTGCCTTCGAGTTGGGCAGCAATCTCGGTAATTTTCAAAGGATAACCATGCAACTCAGCCACACGACCATAAGGACAAGTACTTGTTTTCTGTCCCATAAGAGTAGTAGGAGCCATCTGTCCTCCAGTCATACCGTAAATGGCATTATTGATGAAAATGATGACGATATTCTCACCCCTGTTGAGAGCATGAATGGTCTCGGCAGTACCAATGCAGGCGAGGTCGCCATCACCCTGATAGGTGAACACGAGACGATCGGGCCACAAGCGCTTGATACCCGTAGCCACAGCAGGAGCACGCCCATGAGCAGCCTCCTGCCAATCGATATCAAGATAACGGTATGCAAACACTGCACATCCCACGGGGCAAACACCTACGGATTTCTCCTCCAATCCCATCTCCTCGATAACCTCAGCCACCAACTTATGCACAACACCATGGCTACATCCAGGGCAGTAGTGCATAGGCACATTGTTCATCAGTTCCGGTTTCTTGTACACCAAGTTCTCCGGTGCAATTATTTCTTCGTTTCTTGCCATAATCTTCTACATGAGTTTATTTTTAAGGGCATCAACAATCTCATCCGGTTCGGGCACGACACCACCGAGTCGTCCGAAGTATTCAACAGGTTCCTTGCCGTTGATTGCAAGACGCACATCGTCAACCATCTGTCCGGCATTAATCTCAGCCACAAGAATACCCTTCTTGCCTCGAGCCACCTCGTCAATTTCCTTCTTCGGGAATGGCCACAGAGTAATAGGTCTGAAGAGTCCCACCTTGATACCCTTGGCACGAGCTATCTCCATCGACTTCTGGGCGATACGAGCGGCACTTCCGAATGCCACGATAACATAATCGGCATCCTCGCAGTTGGTTGTCTCATATCTCACCTCATTGACCTGAATCTCAGCGTATTTCTCCTGCAGATGAATATTCCTCTGCTCCATAATCTCCGGTTTGAGTTCGAGAGATGTCATGATATTCGGTTTGCGGTCCTTGGTTCTTCCGATAGTCGCCCATGGACACTGCTCCCTGATTTCCTCCTCAGTGCGACGAGGCTTGTATGGCGGCAACACCACCTTCTCCATCATCTGACCGATGACACCATCACTAAGAATCATCGCCGGATTTCGGTACTTGAAAGCAAGCTCGAAGGCAAGGTCAACGAAATCAGCCATCTCCTGCACTGATGCCGGTGCCAGGACAATCACGTTATAGTCACCATTGCCGCCTCCACGAGTAGCCTGATAATAGTCACTCTGCGAAGGCTGGATAGTTCCAAGTCCTGGACCTCCCCTCTGCACATTGACAAAGACTCCGGGAATCTCAGATCCAGCCATATATGCAATAGCCTCCTGCATCAATGCGATACCAGGACTGGACGACGAGGTAAAGGCCTTCTTGCCCGCTCCTGCGGCACCATGCACCATATTGATGGCAGCCACCTCACTCTCAGCCTGCACCACAACCATACCCGTGGTCTCCCAGGGTTTGTCAAGCGCAAGCGTCTCAATAATCTCACTCTGCGGAGTGATTGGATAACCAAAGAATCCGTCAACACCGCATCTGATGGCGGCACGTGCTATAGCCTCGTTGCCCTTCATCAAAGTCACTTCCTGTGTGTCGTTCTTCATGTCAACCCTCCATTTTTTTTCTATAGACAGTAATACATCCGTCAGGACATACGATTGCGCATGATGCACAACCGATACAGTTGTCCTGGTTTACCACCTCGACGAACGGATAACCGCTAACGTTAACTTTTTTCGCCAATGCGATGACATCCTGAGGACAAGCCTCCACGCACAATGCGCATCCCTTGCATCTCTCGGTATCCACAACAATGGCACCTCTAATCTTGCTCATATTTTGCCAAATTAAATGTAGTCAATCTATATCTTTTTTATGGATTATAAGCATCCTTATTATAGAAGTTCATTATGTCCTCAAGCATGGCCTTAGCCTCTACCGCAGGACTCTCGGCATCAAGTTCTATTGCCTTGATATAGCTGTTTATGGCAGCGGCAAAATCGCCCTTGCGCCTGTTTTCATTTCCTTCCTCGTAGTATTCGCGGCTCGTCATTTGTAATATTCCTTCTTGCCTGCGGCAAGAGTATTCTTCATCAGAGAACATATTGTCATAGGTCCCACTCCTCCCGGTACAGGAGTTATGAACGAGCACTTGGGAGCCACCTCATCGAACTTCACGTCACCATTGAGTCTGTATCCGCTCTTGCGCGAAGCATCGGGAACGCGAGTTGTACCTACATCAATGATTACCGCCCCCTCCTTCACCATGTCGGCAGTGACGAAGTCAGGACGTCCGATGGCAGCGATGATGATGTCAGCCTCACGACACTCTTCCTTGAGATTGGCAGAATGACTGTGGCAAACGGTAACCGTACTGTCTCCATACTGCTTCTGCATCATCAGCTGAGCCATTGGCTTGCCCACGATATTGCTTCTTCCAAGCACAACACATTTCTTTCCGCTTGTCTCGATGCCATATCTGCGCAACAAGGTCACGATACCAAGAGGAGTGGCGGATATGAAACAAGGAAGTCCGATAGCCATACGTCCGACGTTTACAGGATGGAATCCGTCAACGTCCTTGCGATAGTCAATCGCCTCGATGATTTTCTGCTCGTCGATATGCTTAGGCAGAGGGAGCTGCACGATGAAACCGTCAACATCCTCATCCTTGTTAAGACGATCGACACAAGCCAAGAGTTCTTCTTCCGTAATGGCGTCCTCATAGCGGATAAGCGTAGATTTAAATCCACACGCCTCACATGCCAATACCTTATTCTTAACGTATGTCTCCGACCCGCCGTCGTGTCCCACGAGAACGGCAGCGAGATGCGGCTGCTTGCCACCCGCGGCAACGATAGCCTTCACCTCCTCGGCAATTTCCTGCTTTATAGCGGCAGCAGTGGCCTTTCCATCTATTAATTGCATTAAATTATCTCTATTAATTCCAATTCCTAATTTCTAATTCCTAATTCCTAATT
>JBJEAV010000443.1:0-1393 GCA_051869395.1 Prevotella sp. | reverse complement strand
AATTCCTAATTTCTAATTCCTAATTCCTAATTAAGATTAGAGTTTCGGCATTCCGCCCTTCATATTCTTCATAGCTGAAGCCATCTGCATCATCTTGCTGCTGTTCATTCCAGAAACCATCTTCATCATTTTTCTCATCTGGTCGAACTGCTTGAGCAGACGGTTAACCTCCTGGATATTAGTGCCCGACCCCTTGGCGATACGAACTCTTCGGCTTTGGTTGATAATCTCGGGATTGGTGCGCTCCTTCGGAGTCATACTGTTGATGATAGCCTCGATTGACTTGAATGCATTGTCGTCGATGTCAACATCCTTGATAGCCTTGCCCACACCTGGAATCATGGCAGCCAAATCCTTGATGTTACCCATCTTCTTGATTTGCTGGATCTGGCTCATGAAGTCATTGAAGTCAAACTTGTTCTTGCGTATCTTCTTCTCCAGCTCTCTCGCCTGCTTCTCGTCAAACTGCTGTTGGGCACGCTCCACGAGGCTGACGATGTCACCCATTCCAAGAATACGGTCAGCCATACGCTCAGGATGGAACACATCCACAGCATCCATTTTCTCACCCGTACCCACAAACTTGATAGGTTTGGTGACAACGGTGCGGATAGACAAAGCGGCACCACCGCGGGTATCACCGTCAAGCTTTGTGAGCACCACTCCGTCGAAATCGAGACGGTCGTTGAACTCCTTTGCTGTGTTTACTGCATCCTGACCAGTCATTGAGTCAACCACGAAGAGAGTCTCATCGGGATTGATAGCCTCCTTAAGGTTGGCAATCTCGTTCATCATCTCCTCGTCCACAGCGAGACGACCAGCAGTATCGACGATAATCACATCATTGCCCTTAGCCTTAGCCTCACGTATGGCATTGTTGGCAATCTCCACAACATTCTTATTGTCAGGCTCTGTATAAACGGGAACACCTACGGTTTCTCCCACGACCTTAAGTTGTTCGATGGCGGCAGGACGATAGACGTCGCAAGCTACGAGCAGAGGCTTCTTGTGGTTCTTGTTTTTCAGCATGTTGGCAAGTTTGCCGCTGAATGTAGTCTTACCCGAACCCTGTAGTCCTGACATGAGGATTATGGAAGGCCGTCCCTCCAGTTTCAGCTCCACAGCCTTACCTCCCATGAGTTCAGCCAGTTCGTCGTGAACGATCTTCACCATCAACTGGCTCGGCTTCACGGCAGCGAGCACGTTCATACCCATAGCCTTAGCCTTGACCGTATCGGTGAAGTTTTTGGCAACCTTATAGTTAACGTCTGCATCGAGCAAAGCCCTACGTACATCCTTGAGGGTCTCTGCGACGTTTATCTCAGTAATTTTTCCTTCGCCCTTCAGTATTTTGAACGAGCGTTCCAGTCTGTCACTTAAATTTTCAAACATT
>JBJEAV010000442.1:0-6444 GCA_051869395.1 Prevotella sp. | reverse complement strand
TGACCCTCCTTATCTCTTTTTCTCTGTGGTTTAAATAAAGCCCTAATACATAGGTATTGTCACTTCCGAAAGTTGAGTTGAGTATTTTAGACAAGTTGGCGCAGTTCGGGGATGACAATCCTGCCGCGATGAAGCTCTATGAGGCCTTCTTGCTGCATTTTGTTGAGCGCCCGTGAGACATCCAGTCGGCTGGCGTTGATTTCCGCGGCGAGGCGGGTCATGAGGATTGTGAATTCCTTGGGTCCGGCGGGATGCTGGCAGTGGGAGAGAAGAAAGTCGGTTATGCGGCTGCGGTCGTCGTTTAGGGCGGGATGCCATATCCTCGACTGCGCTTTTTGGGCTTTTGCGGCAAGAATATTGAGGTAATTGATGCGAAAAACGTCGAATTGCTCAAAGAGAAACATCACTTCCTGCTTGGAAATCGCCATGAAATTGCATGGTGAAAGAGTGGTGAAAGTGGCGGAATAGCGTTGATAGAGACCAAAAAGATGCTCCAATTGCAGGATAAACGGGGCTTTCAGCGTCTCGCGGACGCTATATCCGCGGTCGTCACTCCATTTTTCCATCGAAATAATGCCGTGGGTCATGATGATTACAGCCTCGCAGCGGTCGCCTTCGGTGATGACGTTGGCATTTGCCGGACGTTTGAAGAAGTCGAATTTTGTGTGCGCGACAATCTGGTGGAGATCGTCGCGGGCCATTCCCATAAAGAGCGGCAACTGGAGCAAATGGTCAAATCCTTTCATCGTAAAAACTGGGGGGATAACATCGTGAAAAAAGCGGAAATGTCATCGTGCAATCTTGTCCTTCATCGAGGGCGAGAACCACACCTTGTTTTCCCCTTTGTCGCCCGCAAGTATGAAGTAAACCATCAGTTCGGGATGGTGGGAGAGCACCGCCTTCGCCTTCTCCAGCCCCATCACCATGAATGCCGTGGCATAGGCATCGGCAGTGGCGCAATCGTCGGCTATGACGGTGGAGGAGAGGATGTTGTGCTGCACGGGATAACCCGAGGCGGGGTCGATGGTGTGGGCGTATCTCCTACCATTTTTGTAATAGAAATTACGATAGTTTCCGCTCGTTGCCATAGCCTTGTCGGTGACGTTTATTATCGTCTGAATTTCCTGGTTGATGTTGAGTGAGTCTTCGGTGGGCTTGGTGACCCCTATTTTCCATGGCAGTCGTTTCTCGTTGATGCCGCGTGTGACTATCTCGCCGCCTATCTCCACCATATAATTGTCTATGCCCTTGCTGCTGAGATATTTGGCCACTACATCGCATCCGTAGCCTTTGGCTATGGAACTACAGTCGAGCATGATTCGCGGGTCGGTTTTCCTTATGTGATTATCCACAAGGCTCACCTTCTTATATCCCACGAGAGCCTTAAGGCTGTCCACCTTGTGGCGGTCGGGCATCTCGCCGTGCTTGAAACCGAAGCCCCATGCGTTCACCAGCGGAGCCACGGTGATGTCGAAAGCCCCGTTAGTGGTGTCGGATATTTTCATGGCGAGAGAGAATACCTCGGCAAACATTTTGTCAACGGCAATGTTGCGGTTTTGGTTGATGGCAGAGATGATT
This sequence comes from Prevotella sp., assembly GCA_051869395.1. Classification (GTDB taxonomy): domain Bacteria; phylum Bacteroidota; class Bacteroidia; order Bacteroidales; family Bacteroidaceae; genus Prevotella. The sequence goes on along the minus strand of JBJEAV010000442.1, from coordinate 4,866 downwards.
GATTCCTTATTGAACGGCGACAATGAAGCATCCACCTTGGCAAGTTCAGCCTCTATGTCGTCCTTCAGGTTCTTGTCGCTTTGGTAAGTGATGTGATACACGGTGCCGAACACCATTCCCTTGTCGTGCTGATAGGGTGTGGAGCGTTGTCTGCCCACGATGATCACCGTGCCCACGATGAGGAACGCGAGGAACGGCAGTTGCCAAAGTAGTCGCTTCTTGTTTTGCATTTTATGTAAATAATATTATGACATCAAATGTCAATGATAATATTGAAGTTGGCACCGATGCGAGTGTCGCCGTATTTTCCGTATCCCGGAACGTACCATGTGTTGCCCGCCGAGCAGTCCTTATGACTGAGGCGGCGTTTGTATCTGACGTTCCATCCTGCATGTATAGGACCGAAGAGCTTGGCTTTCAGTCCGATGACAATCTCAGCCCATTGTTGGCTGCACTTCTCGCCATCCACGAGGAATGTAGCCTCGTTGCCCCAGATAGGGTCGGGCGAGGGTTCGCGCCACATGTCCACCTTGTATGAAGTGAAGGCGTATCTCAGACCTGCATACACGAAGTTGGGCGTGTGTTTCTTCTTGGATAGGTTGATGTCGCATCCGATGCGGAAGAACGGGGCAGAGGTCTTGTAGTAGTTGCCCGTGACGATGTCGTCGTGCTCGGCACTGCCAAGTCCTATCTCCACCACGGGGAAGTACTGGTCGTGGAGATTTGCCTTGAGTGCCGCCTCATATTCGCCGTAGTCGCTCACTGCCCTCACCACGGGACCTGCGATATCCACCGAAACCTGCAATCCCTGGAAGAAAGCCACCGAGTCTTTCTGTACGGCGAAGAGCTTGCTCTGTGCATACACCTTATTATTAATAGGGCATAGCAAGGCGATGAAAGCCAATATGGCTGCATGGGCAGAAGCCGCAGTCATGGCTGCATGGGCAGAAGCGGCAGTCATGGCAGTGCGGGCAATCGCCTTACCTCTTCGTGAAATAAATCCTGAAATGCTGTCTTTCGGTTTCATAATCGACGTTGGGGTTGTTGATTACTATGGAGTCGATGAAATTATGTGTGGTTTCCACCGACGTGATGGTGTGGAAATAAGCCACCTGGCAATCCACCGACTCGAATCGCGGAGTGTTGAGCTTGTTGATGCAGACACGGTCGGTAATCCACTGTGTGTCATCGCCTTCCTGTTTCAGTCCGAAGTAGAAGGTGTCGCATGGATTGACATAGCTGATGGGCAGGCTGAAGCCCGTGAGCCCCACGCCGCGGTTGAAGACGATGGTGTCCTGGCCAGCCGCGGTGAAGGTGAGCACGCTGAGTGTGTCTTGCAGAGTGTCCTTGGTGCCGTCGGCCTTGTAGAGCGCGTAGTTGGTATATACCGAGTTCTGCACGGGGCAGTCGATTGACGAACATGCGCAAGCCGTGATGGCAGCGAGGACAGCCAGCATTATTTTCCGCATCTTATTTCCTCCTCTATCTGATAGTCGTTGCGGGCACTTGACGAGCGGCTCACCAGGTCGCCGATGAATCCGGCGAGGAACAGCTGTGTGCCTATCATCATCATTGTCAGCGAGATATAGAAATATGGCGAGTCGGTGACAAGTCGCTGCTTGATGCCGTTGGCAAGGCAGTAGAGCTTGTCGGCACCGAGTATGAACGCCGAGACAAATCCGATGAGGAACATGATGGTGCCGAGGAATCCGAAGACGTGCATCGGCTTGCGGCCGAAGCTGCTCAGGAACCAAAGTGTGATAAGGTCGAGATAGCCGTTGAAGAATCGGTTGAGTCCGAACTTCGACGAGCCGTACTTGCGTGCCTGGTGGTGCACCACCTTCTCGCCGATTTTGTCGAATCCCGCATTCTTGGCGAGATAGGGTATATAGCGGTGCATCTCGCCATACACCTCGATGTTCTTGATGACATCCTTGCGGTAGGCCTTGAGTCCGCAGTTGAAGTCGTGCAGGTTCTTGATGCCGCTGATTTTGCGCGCAGTGGCGTTGAAGAGCTTTGTGGGTATGGTCTTCGACAGCGGGTCGTATCTTTTCTGCTTGTATCCTGATACGAGGTCGTAGCCGTCCTCCACAATCATCTTGTAGAGGCCGGGTATCTCGTCGGGCGAGTCCTGCAGGTCGGCGTCCATGGTGATGACCACGTTGCCCTGAGCCTGCTTGAATCCGCAGTAGAGGGCGGGACTCTTGCCGTAGTTGCGTCTGAATTTTATTCCCTTGACGTTTTCGGACTCCTTGCCGAGCCGCTGTATGACGTCCCACGAGTGGTCGGTGGAGCCGTCGTTGACGAATATCACCTCGAATGTGTATCCGTTGGCGTTCATCACTCTCTCTATCCAGGAGTAGAGTTCGGGCAGGGATTCCTCCTCGTTGTAGAGTGGTATGATTACTGATATGTCCATTATTCAAGTTTCTGAAGTACTCAATGTTTGGGGAGTTAAAGAAGTTAACTCCCCAAACAACCCTTACTTGAGTTAAATTACTGTGCATTGATTTCCCATCCGATGGCGCTTGCTCCGAGCACTGCTGCCGATGCGCCGTCGAGACCGCTTACGAGGAACTGTGCCTTGCCCTTGAAGATGTTCTGCACGTGGGCGTCGTATGCCTTTTTGATGGGGCTCATGATGAGGTCGCCGGCCTTTACCAGTCCTCCGAAGAAGATGAAAGCCTCGGGGCTTGAGAAGGCGGTGAAGTCGCAGCAAGCCTCGCCGAGCATCTTGCCGGTGAACTCGAATATCTCGTTTGCCAGCTTGTCGCCCTTGCCTGCGGCGATGCTCACGTCGAGTGATGTGATGTCCTCGGGCTTGAGGTCGCGCAAGAGTGAAGGCTCAGTCGATTTCTCCAGTATCTCGCGGGCTGTGCGTGCCACTCCGGTGGCTGAGCAGTAAGCCTCCAGGCATCCTGTGCGTCCGCATCCGCAGAGGCGTCCTTCCTCGCCCCTGACCATGGTGACGTGTCCAAGCTCTCCGGCATATCCGTCGTGTCCATAGACGAGCTGTCCGTTGACCACGATACCCGAGCCGACACCGGTGCCGAGGGTGATCACGATGAAGTTCTTCATGCCGCGTGCCACGCCGTAGGTCATCTCGCCGATGGCGGCGGCATTTGCGTCGTTGGTCATAGCCACGGGTATGCCCCCGAGGCGGTCGGAGAACATCTTGGCGAGTGGCACTACGCCCTTGCCCCACACGAGGTTGGGAGCGTGCTCAATGGTGCCTGTATAGTAGTTGGCGTTAGGCGCGCCAATACCCATGGCCTTGATTTTTTCGATACCTCCCACCTGGTCGATGATAATCTGCAATGCTTCCACGGCAGCGTTGACGTAAGCCTCGCTTGTTTCATAACCTTGGGTTTTGATGGCAGTTGTAGCCTTGATGTCGCCGCGGCTGTCAACGATGCCGAAAACGGAGTTAGTTCCTCCTAAGTCCAAGCCAATTACGTATGGCTTCAGTGTTGATTGTTCGTTCATTTTTATCTGTTTTTTTTAAATATTGTCGTTTTCAGAGGGCAAAGTTAGAAAAAAACTGCGATAAAACAAAAAAAACATCGAAAAAACTTGTATATTTCGCTAAAATTTAGCAATTTTGCACTCGCTATGGCATTTCAGATACAGATAGATATACTAAATTTCATATCCAAGGGTATGCTGATAGGCATAATTGCCTCGGCTCCGATGGGACCTGTTGGGGTGCTGTGTGTACAACGCACGCTCAACAAGGGAAGGTGGTACGGATTCGTCACCGGGATAGGTGCGGCGGTAAGCGACATGATATATGCCGCCATTGCCGGATTCGGCATGAGTTTTGTGATGGACTTCCTCAGCAATCAGCAGACGAGGATGTATCTTCAGATTGTGGGCAGCATACTCTTGTTTGCCTTCGGGCTTTTCACGTGGCGCTCCGACCCCACAAAAAAGATTCATCAGTCGGGCAACGGCAAGGGAACTTTGTGGCACAACGGTGTGACGGCTTTCCTTGTCACGTTCTCCAATCCGCTCATCATCTTCCTCTTTCTCGCTTGTTTCGCGCAATTTGCCTTCGTAATGCCCAATCATCCCTTTGAGATGCTTGTGGGATTTGCGAGCATTGTGGGCGGAGCACTCGTGTGGTGGTATGGCTTGACGTGGCTTATTGATAAGGTGAGGGGCAAGTTTGACTCCAACGGCATCAAGCTCATCAACCAGATTATCGGTGCCATCGTGATGCTCTGCTCGGTGCTGATGCTCTTGGGCACGGTCACCAACCTCTACCGCTTCTTTTAAAAAACTTTAATCTTTTAATCTTTTAATTTTTTAATTCTGAAAGAAAAAATGTTTATCGCTGACGAACTAAGGAAGAAGAACATCGCCGAGTATCTCTTGTACATGTGGCAGGTGGAGGACACCATACGTGCCTTCGGATGCCAGTTGTCGAGGATTAGGCGCGAATATATATCGCAGTTTGACTATACCGACGAGCAGATGGAGGAGGAGACCGACTGGTATGGCAATCTCATCAGGATGATGAACGAGGAGGGATGCCGCGAGAAGGGGCATCTCACTATAAATAAGGTGACGCTGTGGAACCTGGAGGAACTGCATCGCAAGTTGCTTGACTCCACCAATTTCCCGTTCTACAGTTCTGCCTATTACAAGGTGTTGCCTTTCATCGTGGAGTTGCGCAACCGTGGTGTCGATAAGAGTGAGGACGAGATTGAGACGTGTTTCAACGCGCTCTACGGCCTGATGATGCTGCGGCTGCAGAAGAAGGAGGTGAGCATGCAGACGCAGAATGCCGTGAAGGAGATAAGCACCTTCATCGGCATGCTCAACGATTATTATCTGAAGGACAGGGATGAGCCGCTGGAGTTT
>JBJEAV010000441.1:23173-28690 GCA_051869395.1 Prevotella sp. | reverse complement strand
ATATGAATAAGGAAATAGAAAGAAGAAGGACTTTTGCGATTATTTCGCACCCGGACGCGGGTAAAACTACACTGACCGAAAAGTTTTTGCTCTTCGGTGGACAAATACAAGTGGCGGGAGCCGTAAAAAGCAATAAGATAAGAAAAACCGCCACTTCCGACTGGATGGACATCGAGAAACAACGCGGTATCTCGGTGTCAACGTCTGTCATGGAGTTCGACTATAATGACTATAAGGTGAATATCCTCGACACACCCGGACACCAGGACTTCGCCGAGGATACCTACCGCACACTCACCGCCGTGGATTCCGCCATCATCGTCGTGGATAGCGCAAAGGGTGTGGAGGCGCAGACACGTAAGCTCATGACTGTATGCCGTATGCGCAATACCCCCGTAATCATCTTCATCAACAAGATGGACCGCGAGGGACGCGACCCGTTTGACATCCTCGACGAACTCGAACAGGAACTCGAAATCAAGGTGAGACCTCTCTCATGGCCCATCAACCAGGGACAGAAGTTCAAGGGCGTGTATAACATATATGAAAAGCAACTCAACCTCTTCACTCCCGACAAACAGAGGGTTACGGAGAAGGTGGAGGTGAATATCGACAGCGAGGAACTCGACCAAACCGTGGGAGAGACGGATGCCGCCAAACTGCGCGAGGACCTGGAGCTCGTGGATGGCGTTTATCCTGAGTTCAACGTGGATGAATACCGCAGTGCCGAGGTGGCTCCGGTGTTCTTCGGGTCGGCTCTCAACAACTTCGGTGTGCAGGAGTTGCTCGACTGCTTCGTGGAGATAGCACCGAGTCCTCGCCCCACCAAGGCTGAGGAGCGAATGGTGGAGCCTGACGAACCTAAGTTCACGGGATTCATCTTCAAGATTACGGCGAACATCGACCCCAACCACCGTTCGTGCATCGCTTTCTGCAAGGTGTGCAGCGGCAAGTTTGAGCGCAACAAGCCATATCTGCATGTGCGCCACGGCAAGACACTGCGCTTCTCGTCGCCCACGCAGTTTATGGCGCAGCGCAAGAGCACCATCGACGAGGCCTGGGCGGGCGACATAGTGGGATTGCCCGACAACGGAACGTTCAAGATTGGCGACACGCTCACCGACGGCGAGCAATTGCACTTCCGCGGATTGCCGAGTTTCTCGCCGGAGCTGTTCAAGTATATCGAGAACGACGACCCGATGAAGGCGAAGCAGCTGCAGAAGGGTATCGACCAGTTGATGGACGAGGGTGTGGCGCAGTTGTTTGTCAATCAGTTCAACGGGCGCAAGATTATCGGTACGGTAGGTCAGTTGCAGTTTGAGGTGATTCAGTATCGTCTTGAGAATGAGTACAATGCCAAGTGCCGTTGGGAGCCTGTTCATCTCTACAAGGCGTGCTGGATAGAGAGTGACGACGCTGCTGAGCTTGAGAATTTCAAGAAGCGCAAGTATCAGTATATGGCCAAGGACAAGGAGGGTAGGGATGTCTTCCTTGCCGACAGCGGCTATGTGCTGAGCATGGCTCAGGAGGACTTCAAGCATATAAAGTTCCACTTCACAAGTGAGTTCTGATAATAGAAGGCCACAGACAGGTTTTTATAGACCACAGATGGTTTTATATAGACCACAGATTAACACAGATTAGCACAGATTAAGAGCCGTTGGCTCTGATTATGATGATTATTGATTGATGATTAAAATCTGTGATAATCAAAATTATCTTTGATAATTAAAAAATCTGTGTTAATCTGTGCTAATCTGTGGACAAATAAAAAAAACATCTGTGGAAGAAAACATATGTGGAAAAAGGATTATTATGAAGACAGAAGAAGATATTAGGAAGGCTGTGGAGGTGATGCGCCAGGGAGGCGTGATACTCTATCCCACAGACACGGTGTGGGGCATCGGATGCGACGCCACCAACGCCGAGGCAGTCGCCAAGGTGTATAAGATAAAACACCGCGACGACTCAAAGGCACTCATCTGCCTCGTTGACAGCGACAACAGATTGCAGAGATACGTGAGAAACGTGCCCGACGTGGCATGGCAGCTCTTCGAGTGTGCCGACAAGCCTACTACCGTCATCCTCGACGGGGCGGTGAATCTCGCCGAAAATCTTATTGCCGAGGACGGTTCGATAGCCATACGCATCACGTCGGAGCCCTTCTCCAAGGAGTTGTGCTATAGATTCCAGAAACCTATAGTATCAACCTCAGCCAACATCTCCGGCGAGCCGACGGCACAGAACTACTGCGACATATCGCAGGAAATCATAGATGCCGTGGATTACGTCTGCTGGACACGCCGACAGGAGCACAAGCCCCATAAGCCGTCGAGCATAATAAAGCTTGGCAGCGGCGGAGAGGTGGAAATCATACGCAAGTAATACGGATATCACAGATGGGGTTTTTATGGTATAGGCCACAGATGTTTTTTTATAGACCACAGATTAACACAGATTAGCACAGATTAAGAGCCGTTGGCTCTGATTATGATGATTATTGATTGATGATTAAAATCTGTGATAATCAAAATTATCTTTGATAATTAAAAAATCTGTGTTAATCTGTGCTAATCTGTGGACAAAAAAACATCCATGGACAACAAACATCCGTGGACAACAAAAAATCTGTGGAAAAGATAGAAAGAATATGACAGAAGAAAAAGAACAGGAGGGATGGTTCAGGAGGTTTTGCGACTGGCGTGAGGAACACGTCAGCGAGAGGAGCTTTATCCTTGTGCTGGCATTCCTCGTGGGATTCTTTGCAGCCGTGGCGGCATTCGTGCTCCATGGACTCATCAACCAGATAGTGGCGCTGCTGACAAGCTCGTTCGACAAGACTGGAGCCAACTGGCTATATCTCGTCTTCCCCGTTGTCGGCATCTATCTCACGTCGCTCTTCGTGCGATATATCGTCAAGGATAATATCAGCCACGGTATAACACGCATCCTCTATGCCATCAGTAGCAAGAAGAGCCGACTGAGAGGCCACAACTGCTGGTCGTCGGTGGTGGCATCAGCCATAACCATCGGATTCGGAGGCTCTGTGGGAGCCGAGGCACCTATCGTGCTCACGGGCTCAGCCATAGGCAGCAACTTGGGTCAGGCGTTCAAACTCGACAACCGCACGCTGATGCTGCTCATGGGATGCGGTGCCGCGGGAGCCATCGCCGGCATCTTCAAGGCACCGATAGCAGGACTTGTGTTCACCCTGGAGGTGCTCATGATCGACCTTACCATGTCGTCGCTGCTGCCCATACTGGTGTCGTGCGTTACAGCCACCTGCTTCACATATATCTTCAGTGGCAGTGTGGCGATGTTCTCCTTCCACCTGGATGCCGACTGGCCAGTGGAGCGCGTGCCTGCATGTATATTGCTCGGCATATCGTGCGGACTTGTGAGCCTCTATTTCATACGCACCATGACGGCAGTGGAGGACATGTTCGGCAAGTTCAAGGACAAGCCTTACATAAAACTGCTCATCGGCGGTGCCATCCTCAGCCTTCTCATCTTCCTCTTCCCCTCACTCTATGGTGAGGGCTACCAATCCATCAATCTCCTGCTCAACGGCAAGACCGAGGCGGACTGGAACGGCATCATGAGCAACTCGCTCTTCGCGGGCAGGGGAGACATGCTGCTGATATATGTGGCATTGGTGCTGTTCACCAAGGTGTTCGCCACTTCCGCCACAAACGGCGGAGGAGGTTGCGGCGGAACGTTCGCGCCCAGTCTTTTCATCGGATGCTTCACGGGATTCCTGTTCTCGCGACTTTGGAACATATATGAGATTGGAATCTATCTGCCCGAGAAGAACTATGCCCTCCTGGGTATGGCGGGAGTGATGTCGGGAGTGATGCACGCCCCGCTCACGGGAGTGTTCCTCATTGCCGAGATAACCACAGGCTACAACCTGTTTATGCCGCTGATGATAGTTTCCGTGTGCGCGTACCTTACTATATATATATTCGAGCCGCACAGCATCTACGGTATGCGACTGGCAAGGCAAGGAAAGCTCATAACCCATCACACCGACCATGCCGTGCTTACGCTGATGAGTCTCGACAGTGTCATCGACCGCGACTACAAGGCGGTGAGTGCAGACATGGAGCTTGGACAGATAGTACACAAGATAAGCAAGAGCCGCAACAGTTTCCTGCCGGTGCTTGACGCAGCGGGCAATCTTTTGGGAGAGATAAACATCGCCAAGATCCGCCATGTGGTGTTCCGCATAGAGCTGTATCATCACTTCAAGGCCCACCAGCTGATGGCACCGCCCGCGGCAACGCTCAACGACGACATGCCGATGACCAAGGTGATGAAGACATTTGAAAACACCCATGCCGACTGGCTCCCCGTGCTCGACAGCGAGAACCACCTCAAGGGATATATCTCCCGCCAGAGGATGTACGGCATGTATCGCAAGATGGTGAAGGACATGAGTGAGGAATGAAAATAGAAAATTTGAACAAGAACATGAAGAAAGAAGACTTGAGAATAGTGTTCATGGGAACACCTGAGTTTGCTGTCGAGACACTCGACGCACTCGTGAAAAACGGATATAACGTGGTGGCTGTGGTCACACAACCCGACAAGCCCGTGGGACGGCACGGCAGTGTGCTGCAACCCTCGCAGGTGAAGCAATATGCACTGGAGCATCAGCTGCCAGTGCTACAGCCAGTGAAGATGAAGGACGAGGCTTTTGTGGAAGAACTGCGTTCCTTTAATGCCAACCTGCAGGTGGTAGTGGCATTCCGTATGCTGCCCGAGGTGGTGTGGGCAATGCCCGAATACGGCACGTTCAACGTGCATGCCGCCCTGCTGCCCCAATACCGCGGTGCCGCTCCCATCAACTGGGCGGTAATCAACGGCGAGACACGCACGGGAGTCACCACCTTCTTCCTCGACCACGACATCGACACTGGTCGTGTGATTATGCAAAAGCCCTTCGACATCCTCGACGATTATAACGTGGAGAATGTGTATGACGGACTTATGCACCTTGGTGCGGAGATATGTATCGACACCCTGCAGTGCATCATAGATGCCGACGGTCATCCCGATGCCATCCCACAGGAGAATCTCATCACCGCAGGCGAGACATTGCTTCCGGCGCCGAAGATATTCAAGGAGACATGCGAGATCGACTGGCGAAAGGATGCCAAGCAGGTATATGACTTCGTGAGGGGCCTGAGTCCATATCCAGGGGCATGGACAACACTCGTGGATGACGAAGGCAAGGAGACGGTGCTCAAGATTTACTCGGCGATGAAGACGGGCATTGACGCAAGGACAGGACAACCGGCAGGGCAGGGGGCTAATCCCGGCGACATTGTCATCCGCGACAAGCGCAATCTCTGTGTGGTGGCAGGCGACGGACTTCTCCTGCAGCTCGACGAGGTGCAGTTGGCTGGAAAGAAACGCATGAAGGCGCAGGATTTCATCAACGGCATGAAAAAACTCGCACTCTCAAGACTCAAATGAGTAGCCCTGAAAGGGCGACATAACATAGGATAGGGC
>JBJEAV010000441.1:9127-23073 GCA_051869395.1 Prevotella sp. | reverse complement strand
ACTCTCAAGACTCAAATGAGTAGCCCTGAAAGGGCGACATAACATAGGATAGGGCTGCTGCGCTCGAATCCAACTGTACAGATAAAAAAAAATGTGGTCGTGATATACTAAAAGGCAAGGTTCTCCGTTTATATTATCAGAAAGCATAACTTAAAAAATGGAGATTAGTGCCTATGAAGTATTTTACCCAGTTGCAAAACCCGAGTGAGAGAACACTCGAAATAGTCAGACAGATAGCACGCTCTTACAGGGTGCTGAAGCTAAGCGACGGTTCGCTCATACCGTTGTGTGTTAACTGATTTAGTAAAACAACTATTTAGAACAACAAGAGAGATATATATGACAATAGTATCACCCTCGCTGCTCGCGGCAGATTTCCTGCATCTCGACAGCGATATAGAAATGATAAACCGCAGTGAGGCTGAATGGCTTCACCTGGATGTGATGGACGGTGTGTTCGTGCCTAACATTTCGTTTGGATTTCCTGTGCTTGAGGCAGTCGCGGGCAAGTGCAAGAAGGCTCTCGACGTGCATTTCATGATTGTACATCCCGAACAGTATATCCGGCAGACTGCCAAGTTGGGAGCCATGATGATGAATGTGCATTATGAGGCTTGCACCCATCTCCACCGCACCATCCAGGAGATTCACGATGCCGGCATGAAGGCAGGCGTGACTCTCAATCCCGCCACTCCCGTGTCGGTGCTTGAGGATATCATCTCGGATGTGGACATGGTGTTGCTGATGAGTGTCAACCCCGGTTTCGGCGGACAGAAGTTCATCGAGAACACCATTGGCAAGGTGCAGCGCCTGCGCAAGCTCATCACCGAGAAAGGCTCGCACGCACTGATAGAGGTGGACGGAGGTGTGCAGGGCGAAACCGCCCCGCGCCTTGTCCAGGCAGGTGTGGATGTGCTTGTCAGCGGAAGCTACGTCTTCAAGAGCAAGACCCCCGAGGCGGTAATCCATTCTCTGAGAGAACTATGATTCTCAGAGATACGCCATGTTGGACATTCTTCTGAGATTGATGATGGCATAGCGCATACGTCCGAGGGCGGTGTTGATGCTTACCCCGGTGATTTCGGCGATTTCCTTGAACGACAATTCCTCGAAATACCTCAGATATACCATCTCGCGCTGTTCTTCGGGCAGGTTGTCAACCATCTTGTGCAATTCGTCGAATGTCTGTTCGCGCATCATCTCGTTGTCGTATGACGACACGGTCATGGCATCATTGTTGATGCGAGTGAGGTCGTTGGTCTCATTGGCATCCTTGATGAACTTGTGGTCTTGTTTTCTGAACTTGTCGGAAATCATGTTGTGGGCGATGCGGATTATCCAATAGTTGAACAATCCCATGGAGGTGTATCTCTGCTCCTGCAGATATACAATCACCCTGACGAATGTTTCCTGGAACAATTCGTTTGCCTCGTCCTTGTCGCCGACGATATACAGGAAATACGAGTATATCCTCGCCTGATAGCGTGAGAGTATCTCGTCGAAAGCTCTCGCGTCGCCATCCATATAAGCAATGGCCAACTCCTCGTCGGTCATTTCAGTGTATTTCTTCATATACCTTATTTATTTTTTTTATTAGGGTATAATCTCTTCAATAGGCAAACAAATTTTAAATGTTAATAATTCAGATTAATGTTGTAAATGCGCTGCAAAAGTAGGCATTTTATTCCGATTATGCAAATATTTTGGGGGATTTTTTTGTTTTTTAGCTATTTTTACCCACGATAGAGCCATTTTAGGACTCTGTTCAGCCATGGATTGGTGAAATAGAACCATCTGTAGGTGCTCATCGGCTTGCCTCCGAATCTGAGTATGAAGTCGCGCAGAGGGTTGCGCTTGAAGGGAAGCCCCACGTCGAGGAACACGATGTGGGCGCATCCGTCGCTCTCGGCCCGCTTGATGGCGTTCCATAGGGTGACGTCATCAGGGTGGAGCTTCAAGTATGATTTTCTCAGGAAGGCTGAATACCACAGGTAGGCATTGCCTTGTGAATAGACGATGGCGGCGCAGCCTATCGCCCTGGAGTGGTATTTGGTGAGCAGCAGGTGGCAGTTTGCGTTTGCCTTGATGTTATGGAAGAAACTGTCGGCAGGAATGTATCTCTTGGGTTTCAGCAGGTTGTGGTTGTGCAGCAGGCGTATGAACATGTTTACGTCTTCGTCGCTCATGGCTTCCTCCGTCCTCACTCCCCTGTTTGCCGCATGTTCAAGCCTGCGTTTCATCTTGTCGCTGATGCGCTCCTCCGCTGGTTTGCTGTGCAGCGAGTTGTGTATGCTCATCCACGATACGGGGATGTATCCGCAGCTGCGGAATTGGCGGTAGCCGAACATCTTCGCCGAGAGGTTGCTCATCTCGATGTAGAAGGCGCGCAGCTTCATCCTGGCAGTGATGGCTTGCAGCATGAGTCCGAAGACCTCCTCCCTCTCGCTCTTGTCGAGGGTGTCGCTGTATTCTCCCTCTCCGAAGATGCGGCAGTGCCAGTAGATGAAGGGCGGAATCCATGTGCCCCTTGCCCTGACCACCGCGAGCAGGCAAGCCGCAAAGCCTCCTTCCTCGTCCTTGGCAACAACCATATACGGCGAATGTCGCGGTGTATGCTCATAGACGATGAACAGCTGCCTGCTGTGGAAAATATTCCTTGAAGGTATGTCCGGCAGGTCGTCTGACTTGGTCAATATTTCAACATTCCACTCTTTCACACCGCAAAAATAATAAATAATCCATAAAAAAAACTCTTTTTGGCTCGTTTTTTCACATTATTTCCATACCTTTGCAAAGTTTTATGAAGAATTAGTATTTCAGACGTATGAAAATTGCAATGATTGGCGCGGGAAACCTCGCCACAAATTTCTCGAAGGCCCTCTCGGCCAGGGGGCATGACATTGTGCAGGTTTACAGTCGCACGATGGCCTCGGCGCGCCTTTTGGCTGATGCCGTGGGGGCATTGCCAACGGATTCGTTGGAAGACATCACCGTTGATGCCGAGTTGTATGTTATGGCTGTCAAGGATTCTGTGCTTGCCAAGCTCATCCCCACTGTGTGCAGCCGTCGCCCCGATGCGGTGTTTGTGCATACGGCGGGCAGTGTTTCAATGGATGTCTTTGCCGGTCATGCCCGCCGGTATGGAGTGGTTTATCCGATGCAGACATTCTCAAAGTCGCGCGAGGTGGATTTCTCGGTAATTCCGATTTTCCTGGAAGCTGTGGACAATCCAACCATGGTGGTGCTTGAGGATGTGGCAAAGAGTGTCAGCGCCGACGTGAGGCATCTCAATTCCGAGGCGCGCTGCTATGTGCATCTTGCGGCGGTGTTTGCGTGCAACTTTGTCAACCATTGTTATGCCCTTGCCGCTGATATGGTGGAGCGTGGCGGCATGACGTTCGACTGTCTGTTGCCCCTGATTGACGAGACGGCGCGCAAGGTTCACGTGATGTCGCCGTCGGACGCGCAAACAGGCCCTGCCGTGCGCTACGACCTTAATGTGATCGGCCGCCAGTGGATGATGCTCGACGACAGCAGGTTGGCTCGGGATATATATAAAATAATGAGTCAGAGTATTCATCAAAAGAGTAAAAGACAATGATAAACTATGATTTGAAGAAGATACGCGCCATCATCTTCGACGTTGACGGGGTGTTGAGCAGTGAGACCATCCCGCTGCATCCGGGAGGCGAACCCATGCGCACGGTGAACATCAAGGACGGCTATGCCATACAGTTGGCTGTCAAGATGGGATTGCGCATCGTCATACTGACGGGCGGCAAGACCGAGAGCGTGCGTCTCCGCTATTCCAACCTCGGTGTTGAGGATGTGTATATGGCATGTGCCGTGAAGATTCGCAAATACGAGGAGTTTCTCGCCAAATACGGTTTCAGCGATGAGGAGATAATGTATATGGGCGACGATATCCCCGACTATGAGATAATGAGCAGGGTAGGGTGTCCCGTATGCCCCGCCGACGCTTGCAGCGACATCAAGGAGCTGAGCATATACGTAAGCCAACGCAACGGAGGATGCGGCTGCGGCAGGGATGTCATCGAGCAGGTGCTGCGCGCCCAGGGCAAGTGGCTCAACGGACAAAAGGCTTTTGGATGGTGATATAATTGAAATGATGAAGAAGTACAATATTATTTTGGCAAGCAACTCACCTCGCAGAAGGGAGTTGCTCGCAGGACTTGACCTTGAGTTTGAGGTCAAGGTCCTTGATGGTATCGACGAGTCATATCCCGACATGCCCCGCCAGTTGGTGGCGCAATATATAGCGGGAAAGAAAGCCGACGCCTATCTCGCGACTCTCAACGAGTCGGATCTTGTGATTACCGCCGACACGGTGGTCATTGTGGATAACGACATCCTCGGCAAGCCCCGAGATGAAGAGGAAGCCAAGGCGATGCTACGGCGTATCAGCGGAAGGAGCCACAAGGTGGTCACGGGTGTGTGTCTCCTCACGCCTGAAGCCCGTCGTGAGTTCTCCGTCTCCACCGACGTGACGTTCAAGCCGCTCACCGACGAGGAGATTGACTACTATGTGGAGCACTACCGCCCGTTGGACAAGGCAGGTGCCTACGGCATCCAGGAATGGATAGGTTATGTGGGGGTCACTGCCCTTAACGGCAGCTATTTTAATGTGATGGGATTTCCCGTGCAGCGCATCTATAGTGAGCTGATGAAAATGAGTGGTGAGGATAATGATTAATCTGCAATAAACGTGCTTAAAATGCATGATACAGTGTTAATGGGTGTGAATTTAGCTATGTCAAAACCATTATTATGGTTAAATAAATAAAAACAGGTATCAAAAAAACACCCATAACGCTTGCAGGTTTGAAAATTATTCGTACCTTTGCACTCGACAACTAGTAATTTTAAACTATATTTATCATTTTCCTATCTAGGGAATCTGCCTGTGAGGGTCGATTCCCTTTTTTTTATAGTCCCCAAACCTCAGCAATTGCAGGGAAGGTTATCTTGCCTTCCACCATGTTCACGCCCTTGGCCAGGGCGGGGTCATCTTCGCAAGCCTTCTTCCAACCTTTGTCGGCGAGGGCCACGGCATATTTCAGTGTGGCGTTGGTCAGGGCAATAGTGGATGTGTTGGGCACTGCGCCGGGGATGTTTGCCACGGCATAGTGTACGATGCCGTCCACCTCGTATGTAGGTTCGCTGTGGGTGGTGGGGTGTGAGGTCTCGAAGCATCCGCCCTGGTCGATAGCCACATCCACGAGCACTGTTCCGGGTTCCATCAGCTTCAGCATGTCGCGCGTGATGAGATGCGGAGCCTTGTCGCCGGGGATGAGCACACTGCCCACGATGATGTCGGCATCCCTGATTTCCTTCATGATGTTGTGGCGCGAGGAATATACTGTGGTGACGTTAGCGGGCATCTCGATGGAGAGCTGGCGCAAGAGAGGCAGTGAGATATCCATAATCCTGACGTCGGCACCCATACCGGCAGCAACTCTTGCCGCAGCCTGACCCACTATGCCTCCGCCCAGTACAACCACCTTGGCGGGGGGAACACCGGGCACTCCGCACAGCAGCTTGCCTTTGCCGCCCTTGGTTTTCTGCAGGTAATAAGCTCCGTTGATGGTAGCCATGCGTCCTGCCACCTCGCTCATCGGAATGAGCAGCGGCAGTCGTCCGTCGGCTGTCTGCACTGTCTCGTAGGCTATGCAGATGGCCTTGCGCTCCATCATTGCCACGGTGAGTTCGCGGTCGCTGGCAAAGTGGAAGTATGTAAACACTACCTGCCCCTCGCGTATCAGGGGATATTCAGGCTCAATGGGTTCTTTCACCTTGACAATCATGTCGGCAGCTGCATATACGTCCTCGATGGCGGGAAGAATCTCCGCCCCTGCCGACACATAGTCCTCGTCGGCGAATCCGCTGCCTTCTCCGGCTGTGTGCTGCACTACCACCTGATGTCCATGCTTAACGAGTTCGGCAACTCCCGATGGGGTCATGCCCACACGGTTCTCGTTGTTTTTGATTTCTTTTGGAATACCAATTTTCATACTCTAAGTTTGTGTTAAAGGGTTAATAATTCTATTATAATTATTCACTGATTTATGGTGCAAATATACGAATGAAATGAAATAGTTGTTCTATTTGTTACGATTTATTTATATAAAAAATGTTATCAGGTGAAATGCCCTGATAAAAAATGAGCCTTATCGTCATTCGTGATGATAAGGCTCGTTTTTAATGATGGTGCATGCCCGGTAGAGTTGTTCTGTGAAGATGAGCCTTACCATCTGATGGGAGAAGGTCATTCGCGAGAGCGAGATCTTGTCGTTGGCGCGCTGATACACCGACGGCGAGAAACCATAGGGTCCTCCGATGATGAACACCAGTCGGCGTGCATTGTTGGAGGTCCGCTGCAGCCACGAGGCATATTCAATGCTTCGCATCTCCTTGCCGTGCTCGTCGAGCAGCACCACGGTGTCGGAGGGTTGAAGCTGTTTCATGATGAGTTCGCCCTCCATGGTTTTCTGTTGTTCCTCTGAGAGGCTCTTGGTGTTCTTCAGCTCGGGGATGGTAAGGATTTCGAAAGGCATATAGTGGCTGATGCGCGAGGCATAGTCGCTGATGCCCGCGGCGAAATGCTTGTCGTTGGTCTTGCCTACCAAAATCAGTATTGTCTTCATAATGTAAAATGTCGCGTAAACGAGAGTGTTTTTTACTTCTCAGGCCGCTTGGGAAACCATCCCTTGCGCACACGCTCCTTCTGCTCGAACAGTTCGCCTATCGACCACAGGAACGAAGCCCCGAACACCCCAAGTATCGACGATGCGATAACATTCTCAACAAACAACGCCGCGGCGATGCAGGCGATGCCCATCACGAGGAACACCCACCAGAAGCGGGTGCCCGTATAATATTCCGTCTTGATGACTATAGGATGAAACAATCCGATAATCAAAAACGTGCTCACTGCAATAATAATCCCGGTAAAATACATTATTTCTTAATTCTTAATTCTTCATTTATCTCGTCGCATGGAATCCCTCGATGTTATCATATCTCCTGCTCATCATCTTGTTGTATATGAATCTCAGCCACAAGGGATGAGCCGCAGTGAAGGCTATGCCGATGACTATCATAATGACATATCCCATGGTGTCGCCGAAGAGGGCCGTGAAGGCAAGGGCGAGAAAGACGGGCACGAAGAACACCACTAATTCAATAATCAGCTGAAGCGAGTTCTCGAAATTTCCCTTGGACGTGATTTTCTGGTTCAGCGGCAGCGACTGCTTGTTGAATATCGCCAACAGGAAAAGCAGGAAGTATGCCACTCCGCTCGTGATGAGCAGATAGGCGAGAATCATCAGTATGGAGAACCTGCCCGAAACCACCGGCGGAATGAGCAGCAACAGAGGCAACACCAGTACGGCGCAGAAGAAATAATACTTGGCGCGCAGGAGGTCGAGGATGCTCTCGCGGCGAGTGAACAGGAAGTCGATATAGTTGCCCTCCGGTCCCATGATCTTCACAAGATTGACCGCTCCGAAGAACACGAAGCAGTAGAGGCACCATATATTCACGGCGAAGGCACCCGTATAGGCATCTGTGAAGGCGAGCATCAGGCTCAGCATAGTGATGACAACCAAGCCCTGGATATAACGCTGGCGGATGGCCTTGTTGCGTATTGCGCTCTTCACCTCAAGCGAGAGATATTCGCCAATCATTCCGAATCGTTCGAGGAACGAGAATCGGGTGGTGGGCGAGAAGGTCTTCTCCTCCTCGGCAGCCACCTCGGAGTCGGCAAGGCGGCGCGACAACCAGCTGTTCACCACGAAAAGCACTGCAATAAGTGCCACTACCACCGCTGCACATGCCCATGAGAAACCGTAGTCGAAGATAAAGTCAACCAACTTGATGAATCCTTTCTCCACTCCAAACACAAGAAGCGGCACACCTATTGCCGAGCCATATACGCCTACGGGCAGCAGCCACCACCATATCTTCTGGTTAACTAATGTGCGCACGAGCATATACCACAGAGCGTTGAGTATGACAATCGCCTGGCATAGCATGATAAGGCCTATGGTCTCCATGCCTGTCAATCCTCCGCACCACACGATGAAGGCATAAGGCAGGATTACCGTGAGCCATATCACGTTGTAGGAGTTTATCATTGCCATCACTATGAAGCAGTCAACGATGTGGCTCTTCCTGATGGGCATCATGAGATAAGGCTTGATGAGCAGCGAAGGAGTCTGCTGGCCTCCGAAGCGCATGAAGAAATCCAATATCATGAGGAATGCCATCATGATGAATATCGCCGACTCGTCGCCCCCGCGGGCTGACCATCCGAGGAAGGTGCCGAGGGCGATGAAGTAGATACTCATGAATGCCAGTCCTAAGTAGGCGAATATCTTTCCAAACTTGTTCTGCTCGAACATCGGGTTGCGCTTCTCGCTCAGTTTCATGTTGCGGCGCAACAAACGGAATAACTGTATCCTATTCATAAAATTCTAATTCCTAATTCCTAATTCCAAATTCCTAATTCCAAATTCCTAATTCCTAATTCACCTAAGGTCAATCACCTCCGCGTTAGGATAATCCTTTGACGGGAATGTGAACACCGAGTTAGACAGGTTTGCCTTCTTGAGCGAAGAGACGTTGATGGTTGTCCATTTCTTTCCCTGGCGCATCTTCACCTGCGAGGGGGCGTAGGTCGATTTGTTCACCGTGATATACATCTCCTGAATCTGACGCTTGGCGTCAGTTGCCTTCAGATGCACCTCATATCCCGCGCCCACAGTCTTCATCGTGTATGAATATCCTTTTTTGTAGATATTGATGAAGTTGTATGGGTTGATGGCCTGCAGTTCCGCCTCGGTGGGATTGCTGACGTTCACCTCCTGCTGGCTTTTCATGTATGTCCACTGGGTCTTGCCGTTGAACCATACCATCGCCTGTGGGGTGGTGGCATGGAACATGCGACCCTTGACCGAGATTTTTCCCGAGGTAGTTCCGATGTTCTTGCCCGTTATACTGAAGTTGGCAGTCACTCCGCCCTTGTTGCTCAGCACTGCGGCAGTCTTGTCAAGCACCTGCTTGGCAGTCTGTGCGTTGGCGGAGCATATAGTCACCGCCAACATCACCAATATGTTCAAAATCCTTTTCATAATCATTCGTCCTTAACTTCCTTAACTTCCTTAACTTCTTTAACTTCCTTAACTTCTTTAACTCCTGAAAAAATCATCTGAAATTCGCCAGAAGGTTTTCAAGCGACATCTCGTCCTGTATGAGCACCTCGCGTGGCTTGCTTCCCGATGCCACTCCCACGATGCCCGCCTTTTCCATTTGGTCCATGATGCGACCGGCGCGGTTGTAGCCTATGGAGAACTTGCGCTGGATAAGGCTTGTGGAACCCGACTGGCTCATCACAATCACCCTTGCCGCATCCTCAAACAGCGGGTCGAGATGCTGCATATCGACATCCGACGCACCTCCCAAGTCGCCGTCGCCGGTGTCGGGTTCGGGCAACTCGAATGTGGTGACATATCCCTGCTGCTGTGCGATAAACTGGTTGATGCGCTCCACCTCGGGAGTATCCACGAAGGCACACTGCACTCGCACCGGCTCGTTGCCGTTGAGGAAGAGCATGTCGCCTCGTCCTATGAGCTGGTTGGCTCCCGGACGGTCGAGGATAGTCTTCGAGTCAATCATCGCGCTCACCTTGAAGGCGATACGTCCGGGGAAGTTTGCCTTGATGTTACCCGTGATGATGGATGCCGTGGGTCGCTGTGTGGCAATCACCATGTGTATGCCCACGGCGCGCGCCAACTGTGCAATGCGTGCTATAGGCAGCTCTATCTCCTTGCCCGCAGTCATTATAAGGTCGCCGAACTCGTCAATCACCACCACTATGTAAGGCATGAACCTGTGTCCGTTCTGCGGGTTGAGCTGGCGGTCCTTGAATTTCTTGTTGTATTCCTTGATGTTGCGCGCTCCCGCTATCTTCAGCAGGTCGTAGCGTGTGTCCATCTCCTTGCAGAGCGAGTTGAGCGTGCGCACCACCTTCGTGACGTCGGTGATGATAGGCTCCGCGCCCTCGTCGGGCACCATGGCGAGGAAGTGCTTCTCCAGTGGGGTGTAGATGGAGAACTCCACCTTCTTCGGGTCGATGAGCACTATCTTCAGTTCTGCGGGATGCTTCTTATATAATAAAGAGGTGATGATGGCGTTCAGTCCCACCGACTTACCCTGTCCCGTGGCACCGGCAACGAGCAGGTGTGGAATCTTTGCCAAGTCGAACATAAACACCTCGTTGGTGATGGTCTTTCCCACTGCGCAGGGCAGTTCCATCTGTGTCTCCTGGAATTTCTTGGAGTTGAGTATGGATTCCATCGACACGATGTTCGGCTTGGCGTTCGGCACCTCTATACCGATGGTTCCCTTGCCGGGTATAGGTGCTATGATACGTATTCCGAGAGCCGAGAGCGAGAGGGCGATGTCGTCCTCCAGGTTGCGTATCTTGGATATCCTCACGCCCTGTGCGGGAGTGATTTCATATAGCGTGATGGTAGGTCCGACGGTAGCCTTGATGCTGCTTATCTCCACGCTGAAGTTGCGCAGCACCTCCACAATCCTGTTCTTGTTGTCGTTCTGTTCTTTCATGTCGATATGCGGATTGCCGTCGCTTTCGTAGTGCTTGAGCAGGTCGAGCGTGGGGTATCGGTAGTTCTCCAGGTCGAGCTTCGGGTCGTATGCCTCCATCATCCTGTCTCCCACGCTCACCAGTGACTTGCCCTCTGCCTTTGCCTCCGCCTTCATCACCTCCATGTCCAGCTTGATGTCTCCCTTGGGTGCGTCTGCCGTCTCCGTGTTGTCGGTATCTGCTTTTTTGTCGGGCTCCACATCCAGTTCGATGCTCTGCTGCTCATCCTTGTTGTCCTTATCCTCCTTGGTGTCGATGGTGAATTCCACGGTTTGCTTCTCGGGGTCGTCAAACACCTCGGGGTCAGGCTCAGTGGTGATGATGTCGATAGGCATGTCATCCTCTTGTTTTCCTCCGCTCACCTCGAATTTCACCTTATTGAAAAATAGGGTGGGGTTGAGCATCTTTCTTATCACGTATATTGTCTCCGCGCTGAGGTATGTGAGAAATCCCACGGCGAGTATGAGCAGCAGAGCCGTAAGCCCTGGCGCTCCCACAAGGTTTTCCGTCCATTGGCACACATACCTGCCGTGGTCTCCTCCGGGGTTGTAGCAACTGTCGATGAACACCGGCGAGAGGAATTTCGCCATTGTTATCGAAGCCCACACCATGACCAATGATGTTCCGAGAAACCATTTTGTCAGCACGATGTTATACACCCTCATCATCTTCAGCGAAGACAACAGGAAGAAGAACGGGATGGCGAACGCCGCCAGTCCGAAGCATTTCTTCATGAAGAAGTATGACATGTATGCGCCCAACGAGCCGCACGAGTTGACAAACTCGCCTTTCTCGTTCATAATCTCCCCCGGGCGCGGTGATTCAATCATGCTCAGGTCGATGTCGCCGGTATTGATGAACGACACGAATGCCACAGTCATGAAGATGCTCAAACCGAGCAAGACCACTCCGATGACGAAGTTCAGCTTTTCGTTCTGGAACAAGTCAAAACCTGTCACCGAATTGAACGAATTCTTGGTAGAAGTTTTCTTTTTTTTAGCCATTTTGATGTTTATCTCTGTAATAATCTGCAAAAGTAACTCAAATTTTTGAGAAATCAGCCGTTTTCCTCATTTTTTTTATTAATTTTGCATCTTGAAATCATATAAAGATGAAAAAAGTCATATATAACAAGTACGACAAGGCCCGAATCCAGCAACTCCCGCGTGCCTTGTTTGAGGGAAAGATAGTGGTGGTACTGTCGGAGTCGGAGGCTGCGAAAGCCGTCGATTTCCTGCTTTCGCAACCTATCTTGGGCATCGACACCGAGACCCGCCCCTCGTTTCGCAGGGGGGTGAAGTATTATGTCTCGCTGTTGCAGGTGTCAACCCGCGACATCTGCTTCCTGTTCAGATTGAAGAACACCACTATGTGCGAGTCAATAATACGCCTGCTTGAAGACACCACAGTGCCCAAAATCGGTATTTCCCTCCACGACGACATACACTCGCTCAAGGAGGTGGCTCAGTTCAATCCGGGATTCTTCATCGACCTTCAGCATAAGGTCAAGGATTTCGGAGTGGAGGATCTCAGCCTTCAGAAACTCTATGCCAATTTCCTCGGAGGAAGGATCAGCAAGGGGCAAAGGCTCACCAACTGGGAGGCTGACATACTCTCGGAGAGCCAGAAACGTTATGCCGCCACCGATGCCTGGGCGTGCATCCTGCTCTACGAGGAGATGGAACGCCTGCGGCAGACGGGGGAGTATGAGATTATTTTAAATGAAGAGTGAAGAGTGAAGAATGAAGAGTGAAGAATGAAGAGTGAAGAAGTTGCTACCGCGATGTGGTCAACAAAATAACATCTGTGGATAATATATAAATATGTATAAGAAGATATATCTAAAGAAAGGCAAGGAGGAAAGCTTGAAGAGATTCCATCCTTGGGTGTTCTCGGGAGCCATACAACATCAGCCTGAGGATGTCGAAGAGGGCGAGGTCGTTAGGGTGATGACTGCCGGAGGCGAGTTTATCGCCGTCGGACATTATCAGATAGGGTCGATTGCAGTGAGAGTGATGTCGTTCGACGATGTCGGGATTGATGATGACTTCTGGCATTCCAAACTACAGTCGGCATTGGACATGCGCCGCTCCATCGGCATAGTGGATAACCCCGACAACAACACCTACCGACTCGTGCATGGCGAGGGGGACAACGTGCCGGGACTCGTAATCGATGTCTATGGCGAGACTGCCGTAATGCAGGCTCACAGTGTGGGCATACATCTCGAGCGCCACCGCATAGCCTCGCAGCTCGTCAGAGTGATGGGCGACAGGGTGAAGAACGTATATTACAAGAGTGAGACAACACTGCCCTTCAAGGCTGACCTCGGACAGGAGGACGGTTTCATCATCGGGGGCAGCAAGGACAACGTGGCTCTCGAGAACGGACTAAAGTTCCATGTCGATTGGCTCAAGGGGCAGAAGACCGGATTCTTCGTTGACCAGCGCGACAACCGCTTGCTCCTCGAACATTTCTCGCGCGGCAAGAAGGTGCTCAACATGTTCTGCTACACCGGCGGATTCTCTTTCTATGCCATGAGGGGAGGCGCACTGCAGGTACACTCCGTTGACAGCAGTGCCAAGGCCATAGAGCTTACCACCAAGAACGTGGAGCTTAACTTCCCCGGCGACACCCGCCACGAGGCTTTCTGCGAGGATGCCTTCAAGTATCTCGACCGTGCCGGTGGCGACTACGACCTTGTCATCCTCGACCCTCCCGCCTTTGCCAAGCACCGGGGTGCCTTGCACAATGCCCTCAAGGGTTACACTCGCCTGAATATGAAGGCTTTCGAGAAAATCCGTCCCGGAGGCATACTCTTCACCTTCTCCTGCTCGCAGGTGGTGACAAAGGATAATTTCCGCAATGCCGTATTTACTGCCGCCGCCCTTGCCCATCGCAACGTGCGCATCCTGCATCAGCTCCATCAGCCCGCCGATCATCCCATCAACATCTTCCATCCCGAGGGTGAATACCTCAAGGGGCTGGTGCTTTATGTGGAGTGATTTTTTATTAGCCCTGAAAGGGCGGCATAACATAGGATAGGGTGTGAACCCTATCATTTTTGACCTTCTTCTCCCCCCTCCCTCCCCCCATCCCGCCGACGGCGGGATGGGGGGAGGGAGGGGGGAGGAGAGAGCAACATTTCAAACACAGGGTTGACACCCTGTGCTAATCTATGTCGCCCTTTCAGGGCTGCTGCGCCTATGTCGCCCTTTCAGGGCTGCTGCGCCTATGTCGCCCTTTCAGGGCTGCTGCG
>JBJEAV010000441.1:0-9027 GCA_051869395.1 Prevotella sp. | reverse complement strand
CCTATGTCGCCCTTTCAGGGCTGCTAATCTATGCAAAATAAAAATAGAATGAGGAAATATCTTGTGGCTCTGAGCGGTGGGGCAGACAGTGTTTGCCTGCTGCTCAAGATGATTGAGGAGGGACGTTCGGTGGAGGCGGTCCACTGCAACTTTCATCTGCGTGGCGACGAGTCCGACCGCGACGAGGCTTTTGTTGTCTCTCTGTGCGAGCGGCTCGGCGTGCCACTCCATCGTGTGCATTTCGACACCAAGGAATATGCCGCCCTGCATAAGGTGAGTATCGAACTCGCCGCTCGCGAACTGCGCTATCGCTACTTTGAGCAACTGCGCCGTGACATCGGTGCCGAAGGCATCATGGTGGCACATCACCGCGACGACAATGTCGAGACTGTGCTCATGAACTTGGTGCGCGGAACCGGTATCCGGGGTATGGCAGGCATCCGTCCCGTCAACGGACACATCCTCCGTCCCCTGCTCGACATGAGCCGACAGGACATAGAGGACTACTTGGAGAAAAAAGGCGAGACCTACGTCACCGACTCCACCAACCTCGAGGACGATGCCACCCGCAACAAGTTCCGCCACCACGTCATCCCCCTCCTGCAATCCCTCAACCCCAAGGCAAGCGAAAACATCCACACCACCTCCCGCCATATCGCCGAAGCCGAAAAAATCCTCTCTTGGGCAATCCAAGAGGCAAGGCGCTCCGTGCTCTGCGTTGAGCCTTCATCCGCCCTCATCGACGTAAGCTCCCTTCTCTCCTTCGTCTCCCCATCTTATCTCCTCAATGAGATATGCCGCGACTATGGCTTCACCCCCTCCCAGAGTGAAGACATGCTCGCTGCCGCCTCCTCCTCCCGTGTCGGGGCAACATTCCTTTCCACCTCCCATATCGCCGCCATTGCCCACTCCGGTGGCTCCCTCTGCATCCAGATAGCCAAAAAAACTGCGCCACAAAAGGAATACCGCATCCCCGAACCCGGCATATACCGCCTCTCCGACGGCATCAGCCTGAGACTGGAAAAAATAAACATCGCCGAAGGCTTCCGTATCTCCAAGTCGCCCGATGTCGCCACTATAGATATAAATAAGGTGAAGTTTCCCCTCACCCTACGCCCCATCCGCCAGGGCGACCGCTTCACCCCCTTCGGCATGAAGGGCACAAAGCTCGTCAGCGACTATCTCACTGATATAAAGTGCTCGGTGATCGACCGCCAGCGTCAGATGGTTATCGAGGATGCCACAGGCATGATAATATGGCTTGTGGGAAGGCGGACGAACGAAAAAAGCCGCATCGATTCATCATCAAATGCGGCACTCACAATTACAATATCACAAATTTAATCCTCCTTGGCGAATTTCACAAACTTCATCTCGCGCATGATTCTCGCCTTTCTCTTGAGCATGTAGGAAGAGGGATGCGCCGAGTCAAATTTCCGCGGATTGGGCAGCGAGGCGGCTATCAGCGCACATTCGCCCTTGCTCAGGTCCTTGGCGCGGCAGTGGAAATGCCATTCCGCCACGGCGTCGGCTCCGTATATCCCGTCGCCCATCTCGATGGAGTTGAGATACACCTCCATAATCCTCTCCTTGCTCCACATCATCTCGATGAGCGCGGTGAAATACACCTCGAACCCCTTTCTCACCCATGTTCTTCCGGGCCACAGGAATACGTTCTTGGCAGTCTGCTGCGATATGGTGCTTGCTCCAAGTTTTCTCTTCTTGTTCTGTCGGTTACGTTTCGCCGCCTTCTCGATGGCGTCGAAGTCGAAACCGTGGTGCTGCATGAACCGTGAGTCCTCGCTTGCCATCACTGCCAAGGGCAGCCCCGTGGCAATCTCGTCAATCGGCACCCATCTGTGTCTCATCTTCAGTTCCTCGCCCTTGGCAATCTGCTCGCCCAGTCGGATGAACATCAGGGGAGTGAAATACACGGGGACGAATCTCAGTGCAACAACAGAAAGGATGGTAGAGCCAAAGAAGGCCACCACCACCCATTTCAGTATTTTCTTTATGCGATTAAGAATAACCAATCCTTAATTTTTTAATTTTTTAATTTTTTATTTTTTTAATTCTTAATTCGCCTGTGCCTCAGCAGCCTTGATCATCTCCTGGCTTGCATACATATACACCTCCACGCGGCGGTTCTGTGCCTTGCCGGCATCAGTTGAGTTGTCAGCCACGGGGTTAGCCTCGCCAAGACCCTCAACGCTCTTGAGCTGAGAAGCGGGCACGCCGAGCGACTGGAGATAAGAAGAAACGGCAGTGGCACGGTCGAGCGACAGGGCCTTGTTCTTCTCAACGCTCTGGGCGGCAGTGCTGTTCTTCCATCCGGCGTTGTCTGTATATCCCTGAATGGCAATGTCACAGTCTGAGTTGTTCTTCAGCACAGTGGCAAACTGCTGCAGAGAGGTCTTTGCAGCTGTGGCGAGAGTGGCAGAACCGGTTGAGAAGAGGATACCAGAGTCGAATGTCACCTTCACGGCAGCCAGTCCGTTGGCGTCGGTCACCTGCTCCACCTGTGCGTTCTTCACAGCCTCGGCCTCAGCCTTGGCCTTGTCCATCTTCTTGCCGATGATGGCACCTGCGCCCGCACCTACGGCGGTTCCTACAGCAGCACCGACAGCTGTGTTACCAGCCAACTTACCTACGATAGCTCCGAGCAGCGCACCGCCTCCGGCACCAATGGCTGCACCCTTCTGAGAGCCGCTACAACCTGCAAACACGAGGGCAAAACACATTGCCAATGAGAAAAACTTAATCTTTTTCATCTTTTTCTAATACCTTTTTTAATTGTTAATGTTTTGATTAAATGTTGTCTTTTAATGCTCAAAACGCATAAAAATTGCCTTTTTCCGCATTTTCGGGTGCAAAGATAATGCATTTATTTCAAATATCTGTTGGTTTTCTATATTTTTTTTGTACTTTTGCAGCAAAAAATATACAAATATAGCATTTTTAACATGGCTAAAGAATTAAAAGAACTTACAAAGAGGGCTGACAACTATAGTCAGTGGTTTAATGATTTGGTAGTGAAGGCCGACCTCGCCGAGCAGTCGGCAGTACGCGGATGTATGGTGATCAAACCCTATGGATATGCCATCTGGGAGAAGATGCAGCACCAGCTCGACCTGATGTTCAAGGAGACCGGTGCGCAGAACGCCTACTTCCCATTGCTCATCCCGAAGTCGTTCCTCTCCAAGGAGGCCGAGCATGTGGAGGGCTTCGCCAAGGAGTGCGCCGTGGTGACACATTACCGCCTGCGCGCCAAGGACGACAAGAGCGGTGTGGAGGTTGACCCCTCGGCAAAGCTTGAGGAGGAACTCATCATCCGCCCCACGTCGGAGACTATTATATGGAACACCTACCGCAACTGGATTCACTCGTGGCGCGACCTGCCCCTGATGTGCAACCAGTGGTGCAACGTCATGCGCTGGGAGATGCGCACCCGTCCCTTCCTGCGCACGTCGGAATTCCTGTGGCAGGAGGGCCACACCGCCCACGCCACCCGCGAGGAGGCTGAGGCTGAGGCACAGAAGATGCTCAAGGTGTATGCCGACTTTGCCGAAAACTGGATGGCAGTGCCTGTGCTACAGGGAGTGAAGAGCGAGACCGAGCGTTTCGCCGGTGCCCTCGACACATATACCATCGAGGCGATGATGCAGGACGGCAAGGCGCTGCAGAGCGGCACAAGCCACTTCCTCGGACAGAACTTCGCCAAGGCGTTCGACGTTACTTATTTAAATAAGGAGAACAAGCCCGAATACGTGTGGGCAACGTCATGGGGTGTCAGCACCCGTCTCATCGGTGCGCTCATCATGACCCACTCTGATGACAACGGACTTGTGCTTCCTCCGAAACTCGCCCCCATCCAGGTGGTCATCATCCCCATCACCAAGGGTGCCGACCAGCTCGCCGCCATCAGCGAGCGCATTGCCCCCATCGTGGATGCACTGCGCAAGAAGGGCATCACCGTGAAGTATGACGATGCAGAGAACAAGCGTCCGGGATTCAAGTTTGCCGACTACGAGCTTAAGGGTGTGCCCGTGCGTCTCGTGCTTGGCGGACGCGACCTCGAGAACGGAACCATCGAGGTGATGCGCCGCGACACTCTCGAAAAGGAGACTGTCGGCATCGACGGCATCGAGACCTACGTGGAGAACCTGCTTGAGGATATCCAGAAGAACATCTTCGAGAAGGCGCGCAAGTATCGCGACGAGCATGTATATGTATGCGACAACTACGAGGAGTTCAAGGAGAAAATCAAGGACGGAGGTTTCTTCCTCTGCCACTGGGACGGCACTGCCGAGACCGAGGCCCGCATCAAGGAGGAGACTCAGGCCACCATCCGCTGCGTGCCCTTCGCCTACGAGCAGACCGAGGGTGTGGATATGGTGAGCGGCAAGCCGTCGAAGTGCAGGGTCATCATCGCCCGCAGCTATTAATAACTAAACTTTCGCAAGTAGTAAAAAGGAGATAGAAGAAGATAAAAGGAGATAGAAGAAGATAAAAGGAGATAGAAGAAGATAAAAGGAGATAGATGACATATGTTTTAATACTGGCTTTTACTATTGTCCTTTATCTTCCTTAGCGACCAAAGGGAGCGATAACTTCTTATAACTCCTTTTAACTCCATAAGTTGAGCATATGCGAAACTTAAATTAATAATAATGAACATTATTGAGATTAATACTGTTGAAGCCTCGGGAGCGGACATCTTCGGTTCGCTCACCGAGGCTCAATTGCGTCAGAGCCGCGAGGCTGAGTCGGGACTCTTCATCGCCGAGAGCCCCAAGGTGATACGTGTGGCACTGGATGCGGGCTACGAGCCTCATGCCCTGATGTGCGAGCGGAGGCATATCACTGGCGACGCCGCCGACATCATCGCCCGCTGCGGCGACATACCCGTATATACCGGCGAGCGCAGTGTGCTTGCCTCGCTCACGGGATATACGCTCACGCGGGGAGTGCTGTGTGCTATGCGGCGTCCGCAGTTGCCTTCTGTAGGCGATGTGTGCCGGGGGGCGGGTAGGGTGGTGGTTATCGACGGGGTTGTTGACACCACCAATATCGGGGCAATCTTCCGTTCCGCGGCAGCCTTGGGTATAGATGGCGCATTGCTCACTCCCACGTCGTGCGACCCTCTCAACCGCCGTGCCGTGAGGGTGTCGATGGGCAGTGTGTTCCTCATCCCCTGGACGTGGCTCGATGCCCCGGTGCAGTCGCTGAATGACTACGGATTCAAGACGGCGGCAATGGCCCTGACGGATGATTCCGTCTCGCTCGCCGACCCTCGTCTTAAGTCTGAGCCTCGCCTTGCCATTGTCATGGGGACCGAAGGCGACGGATTGTCCAAGCAAACCATCGCCTCCGCCGATTACGTGGTGCGCATACCCATGGCACATGGAGTGGATTCCCTCAATGTAGCAGCCGCATCGGCAGTGGCGTTTTGGGAGTTAAGAAATAGCCCTGAAAGGGCGACATAACATAGGATAGGGCGTAAGCCCTATCTTTTTTTTTTTGACCATATTTTTTCCCCTCCCTCCCGCCTTTGGCGGGAGGGAGGGGGGGAGGAACGTTTCATACACAGGGTTGACACCTGTGCTAATCTATGTCGCCCCTACGGGGCTGCTGCGCCAAAATCCTACATTCATTCTTCATTCTTCATTCTTCATTTTAAAACACTCCTCATTTAACATAAAATAGTATCAGCCTCTCGAGAGCCTGCTGGCATACGGGGCAGAAGTCATCCACCTCGTTTACTCTCATGCGGCATGTCTCGCAACCGCGCCATACGCCGTTGATGAGATAACCGCCTCCTTCCACCATGCCAGCCTTGCCCTCGGCTATGAGGTTGCCCCATTTCTTGCTGAAGTCACGCTTGGTGGTGATGTTCTGCTCCCATGGCTCGGTGTCGGCGAAATACATCGGGTCGTCGTTGCTGTAGGTGTATTCGTCGGCAAGTCCGCCGAAACTGTGCCCGAACTCGTGAACCACCACAGGGCGGAACTTTTTGTCCTTGGCGGCGGTTAGCGTGTAGCTGTTATATATGCCGCCACCGCCGTATTTCGTTGAGTTGACCAGCACGATGATATGCTCGTAGGGCACTGCCACGAGGTGGTCGTGGAGCTGCTTCAGGTGGAGTGTGGTGAGATAGCGTTCGCTGTAGAATGTGTTGAAATGCGACGACAGTGCGGTGTTTATCCACTTTGCGTTGCCCGGTTCGCTTGTTCCGCTCTCCTTCGATGGCGACTCTACGGCGATGATGTGGAAATAGTCCTTGTATTTGTTGAATGTGGCATGGCTGAAGAGTGCATCTGTCGCCACGCGCGCGTCCTCGATGAAGGACGGCATCTCGTCATGCGTATATCCCTCTGCCACGAAGGCGATGTGTATGCAGTTGGCGGTGTCCTTGGCTGCGTGTAGCACCGTGTAGGGGTTAACCGGGCGCGAGATCTTGCGTATGAGGATGTCGTCGGGACGCAGCTTGTGGGTCATCGTGGCGAACACCTTCTGATGATAGTCGTAGAGGTCAACGGTGATGTATGCCGAGTCCTTGGGGAATGGCACGAGGAAGACGTTCTCGAAGGATTTGGGAGTGTTCTTCGACTCCTCGGTGGCGAGCCATTCCTGGAAAAGTGTTGAGAATGAGTGGCGATATATTACCTTGCCGCTGCGGGCGTCGCTCATGGTGATTTGTCCGTTGCCTTCGAGGGGCAGACGGTCGAGGTTGTGCTTTCTGCCGTACCATCCGGGAGTCTCCGAGAGCTGGTCAACATATATGGCCTGGCTCTTGCGGTCGCCGGCAAAGACATAGTCGAGCCTGAGGGTGTTTCCTGTGAAATACTCGTCGAAGCTCTGTGCGGCTGCGCTCAGGGCTGTTGCCGCCATGATTAATGACATAAGGATTTTTTTCATAAATGTGTTGTTTTTTTGATTTGACAATATAGTTTTCTGATGTATTCGCGGTTCCAGTCGTCGGGGTGTAGCAGGGTGTCATCATATTGCATGATGTCGATGTCGATGGCGACGATGCCCCTGCCGTGCTGCCGTCCGAGTGCTTGCTCCGCAGCCTTGGTGCGGAGCGTGAGTTCGTCGGGGGCGAGCGTGGTGGTACATTCCAGGAGCTGGTTGTGGAAGTCGGGTGACGACATTCCGATTGGCTCGGTGGTGATGATGTCCGACGCGGCGTTGACGTTGAGCCACGCGCCCATCAGCTCCCGGGCGCGTGGGAGGAAGTCGCTGCCGACGTTCGACCCTAATGCTATTATCACATGGTGTTGTTCCATCATTTTATACAGTTTTGCTGGATGAAATCATTGAATTGCGAGCGGTAGCCGTTGAAGACGTTGATATCCACGTAGCCGTGTATTCCCCTTACGCGTCCGTCGGGCGACAGTTGCCAGAAGAGCAGCTTGACGTCGGGCTTGAACTCTCCGTAGCGTGCTATCCACACGTGGTAGTTGCGCTTGATGTCGGGGGCGCGGTCGAGATACTTGTTCACGAATGACTGGCTGACGTAGAGCACGGGCTTGGTGCCGGTGGCAGCCTGCACAGTCTTGAGCCACTGCCTTACGTTGCGGAAGAGTGCGTCGGCACCGCCTGCCTTGCTTATCTGCGCCGCCGTGGGCTCAACGTCGAGCACGGGTGGCAGGTCGCCTTTCCTCAGGCGTGTGTTCCTGAGGAAGAACCTTGCCTGAAGGGCTCCCGAGGTGCGGGTTGAGAAGAAGTGATAGGCACCGGTGTGTAGTCCGTGGCGCCGCGCCTGGGTGTAGTCGGTGGCGAAGTAGCGGTTGCGTATGGTGGTGCCCTCAGTGGATTTGATATACACGAATGACACGGGATAGTCGGTATCTCCGTTGATCCTCTTGCGGCTTAGGTGTCCGAGCGAGGTTATTCTCAGTTGCGACCATATTATGGGGTATTTCTTGCGCCCCTTGCCGTGCTGGTACTTGGATATGTCGATGCCGTAGATACGCTCCGATGTGTATTGCATCCTCTCGCCCTTGAAGTTGCCGCGTTGCCATTCTCCCGCCTTGATGAAGCGCGGTGACACAGCCACTCCGAATCCGTCCTCCCTGTCGTCCTCGAACCGTCCCTCGTATGTGGTGTTGTCGGCATAGGAGTATGAACCGTGTCCGCAAGCCTGCATCCATTTGTCCATCTGCCCCGTGAAGAGGCCTTGGGCATCGTGTCTCGTGCCGTTGATGACGGTGTCGGCGTTCCATGTCGCCACCACGAGCCTGCCCGAACGGTCGAATCCCGCTCCCTTGCCCGAACGCTGCGCCTTGATCCATCGTCCCCGGGTCCATATTCCGCCTTGCATACCGACGAAGTGTGGCGAGGTTCTCACGCTGTCGATGCGCCTTGTCTCGGCAATGCGCCTTGTGTCCAGTCGTGTGATGGAGTCGATGGGTGCGAGTGCGTCGCGCCATTTCTCCAGTCGTGTCCTCTCGTTCACCAGCACAGTCATCCTGCCTGCCACCATGTCGAATCCCTCGTCCTGCACGTTGTGCCGGTCGAGATAGTAGTCGAGTTCGTGCCTGATGGAGTCGAGCCGTGCGATGCGCAGGTTGATGTCGGCGCGGTTGATTTCCACCATACGGTATAGTTGGGCGTTGCCGAGCCTGGCTTTCCCTGCGCGGCATGATGCCGGTGGCGTGAGCGACATTCCCCTCATCAACGTGTCGCTGTCGATTGAGCGGAAGTACATCACTGTCCTGCCGTCGGCCTTGAGTTCATAATAAGCCTTGGTCTCGATGTAAGGCAGTTTTGCCCTGTGCCAGTATCTCACGCAGAATACTCCAATAGCCACAAGTGCCAATAATGACAACAACGCCAAGGAAAATTTCCTCAGCGTTGATATCCTTATAGAAATATAGCCTTTCATTGCAGACCGCTATCCGTTCATTGACAAGAGGAATTCCTCGTTGCTTCTTGTCTGCACCAGTCGGTCCCTCACTGTTGTCATTGCCTCGATGGGGTTCATCTCGCTGATGAACTTGCGTATAATCCACATGCGGTTGA